>SFSZ01000009.1 GCA_004563275.1 bacterium | reverse complement strand
ATTATTTTCATTAAATTTAGTTGTATATGTTGTACCACTATATCTTGCAAAGGCTAAATATTTACCCGTATTTGTACAACTGGCTGATGAATAATCATATAGTGCTAATTTAACAGAGCCATCTCCTGTTATTCTTACGATTCTCCAACACATACCTGCAAATGATACAAAATTATTTTGAACATTTCCTCTAAAATAATATGAAATCCCATAATCATCTGGAGTTAAACTCATTACTGCTTCATTTGCTGCAGATGCATCTGTTATTGGATTAGTTAATGTTGCAGTAGGTCTTGCATAATTCTTTTTTATTCCAGCTAAAAGTGTATTACTTCCAGCATCAGCCCAATTTTTAGGAGCTTTCTCTGTTGATGTTCCATCTATTTCCATTACTAAATGAGCTGCAAAATTGGCTTCTTGTCCAACTGCTGTCATCGCCTGTATTTCTTGGTTTTAAAAATATCTGTAATGTATATTCATGGACATTTCCAGTACCTTTTGCATGATATCCTGTTCCAAATGTTACATCGGTTGATCCAATGTATGCATTACTTGATACATTTGGAATTAAAGCACCACTGTTTGCTGTGTTATTTCCAGTAAGTTTATAACTTAAATCTAAACCAAATTCATTGTTATCAATTACCATTTTAACTTTATAAAACATTAATAAGTCTGTTGTGTTATTCCCAATTACTTGGAACTTTTTAGTTACCCAAGCTTCTTCTCTTGGATAGATATTTGATACAGAAATATTATCAGACTTATTGTCATATACAACGTTCATGGTACCACCTTTTGCTACAATGGTTGATCCACTTTCACTTGAAGTTGCTGATGTGAAGTATGCATATGTTAATCCACTAAATAACACTGCCAAAGCTAAAACTATAGCTATAATTATAATTTTATTCTCTTTCTCCATGGTTAATATCACTCCTATTTTTCTATTTAATTGTACTATGATTTAATTTATTTGGTCAAGGTTAATGAACGAGAAAAATTTTTCTAGATAAAATCTTTGCTGGCTGATGCAAACGGGATGTTAATTTTGGAAAAAGCACCTATTTTAGTAAAAATTTTGTAACGTTACATATGACGAAAATTTGTCCACTTTTCCACTTTAATTGTCTACTTATCAACATAAAAAAAGCTATTGAATTTTTTTCAATAGCTTTTATTCTACATCTTTTAATGCTCTAGAGTTTTTATTATTTTTATATTTTTTAATTCCAAATAGAACAATTAAAGTAAGAATTGAACCAGCAAACATTCCTAATATAAAGAATAAGATGTTATATGATATACTCTCTTTTTCTTTTTTATAAGTATCTATTTTTTTAGTAGTTGTTGTAGTTACACTAATCTCTTCATTTTCTTTTAATCTATTTACATTTAAAGTATAAGTTCTAGTTGTTTGATTTTCTGCTGTAACTAGTAATGTTATTACATTATTACCAACTGCTAAATCGTTATTCCCTTTAACGTCTGCTTTAGCTTTAACATCACTTAAAATATAAGATATATTTAGTTTAGTTACATAATATGGTACTTCTAATGAATAAGTAAGAATATCTTTATTAAAGTTAATTTTACTTTCTGTTATAGATAAACTTTTAATATAGTTATCATTACTTCTAGAATCTCCTCTACTGACATAAATTTTATATTCTGTTTTAGTTTGATTTTCCGCAGTTACAGTTACTGTCATAGTTTTAGTTTCACCTTGTTTAATATTAATACTTTTACTAGGACTATAACTTACTTTAGATTTACTATTATTAGCAACACCTTCTACTGAAAATGATTCTACATTAGCATTTAATGATACATTATAACTTTTAACACTTGCTGAAAATTTAATACTTCCTGAACTAACACTTAAACTTCTTAAAGTACTATCCCCATTTCGATTATCATTTCTATTAACAACAATTGTATATGTTTTAGAACTTCCATCTTCAGCTTTTACTATAATATTAAAAGTATTTTTACCATAATTTAAATTTTTAGTACCTGTTCCACTAACTGAAGCACTACTATCACTTTTAGTTGCATTTATAGTTATAGATGAGTTATCTGTATTTACTGTATAGCTTGTTGTATTAGGGTTAAATGCTGGGTTTAAATTCATGCCATTAATACTCAAACTAGATAATGTATTAACACTTGATTTAACTCTAACTGTAGCTGATACACTACTTCCATCATAACTATTATAATTATCATCTGAAGCTGCAATATTAGTTAATTTAACAACTAGATTACCACTACTGGGCATTTTAAATATAACACTACCTACGGTTGTAGTACTTGTATAAGTATTATTTGTTGTAATAGAAATACCTGATGCACTACTACTATAAACAGTCCAACCACTACCAGCACTAAATGAACTAAAAGTACCTCCTGCTATAACAAATTTAGCTTGAAATCCTCCTAAATTAAACCCATTAGGTGTTACTTTAATATTACAAGTTATTGTAGAACTAGCATTAGCACTAGATGGACAACTAAGACTAGTTCCTACACTTGCTGCTTTAACTCCCAAAGGAAGTAATAAAAACATCATTAAAATATAAATATATCTTTTCATCATTACCATAACCTCATATTTCCTTTAATTGTATAATCTGCTAACTTTTTAACATCAGCTATATTTAATTTACCATCTAAAGTAACTTCTCCTGCTATAATTTCATACTTATTTAAAATATTACCTTTTAAAGTATGATCTGCTAACTTTTTAACATCTGCTATATTAATTCTACCATCACTATTAGTGTCTCCTGGTACTACATTAACAATTTCCATTTCTAAATTATTATCTCTATATATTTTAGTAACACTAGCAGTTGTAATTAAATCATTTAATCCTAATTTACTTCCCTTAGAACTATATACTTCAACAAAAACATTATCATTTTTTATTATATTATTTAAATAATCACTTAGCTTAGTATTACTAGGTATATTAGTTATATAATCTATATCATAAAGATAATCTTTAAAATCAATTAATAAATCTGCATGCCACATTGCATATAAAGTAACTATTGTTCCATTAGTTGTTGCTAAATTCTTTACTTCTTCTTCATCAGTATACTTTTTACCAATTCCGTTTAAAGATGTATTCCATCCTACAAAAGAATATCCTTTTTTAGTATATAAATTCTTAGATAGATTTTTTACTTCATGAAGTAAGAAACTTTGGTTAGGCATCTCTCCATCTCCACCATTAGCATCAAATCTAACTTCATAAGAAATATATTTCCATACTGCATATAACTCTATAACATCATTATCTATTTCAGTCATTTCTCCAACTAATTCTTCATCAGCATATTCAGCTACAGTTGCATTAGGATTCTTACTCCAACCTATAAATACATAATTATCTTTGGTAAATAAATTTTTACTTAATGGTCGATATTCATCATTATTTAAAACTAAAGCATTAACACTACCATCTCCACCATTAGCATTAAATACAACTTTATAAGATATATTACTTACGATAGTTAAATTTATTTCTTTATCATAACCATCATAATAACTTAAAATACGTACTTTAGTTGTTCCTTTTTTATGAGGTGTTATTAACCCATTACTATCTATTGAAGCAATTGTTTCATCTTCTACTTCATAAATAAAATTATTTGCTAAAGTTAATTTAGGATATAAGAATTTACTTATATTAATATTAGTTGTATTAATATTTAAACTAATATCTCCCATATAACTATATTTAAAATTAGTATCTTTAATAACTGGTATTCTACTAATGTCTTCACTACTATCCATAAACCAATTATCATTAAATTTATTCCAACTACTATAATTATCTATATTAGTTAATTCTCTTATTGTTTTCTTTCCAACATTATCATAACTAATATTTTCATTATTACTCATATAACCATAATTATAAGTATAATAAATATTCTTAAATGTAAGTTTTCCCGTACTGTCATTATCAAATAAACAAGATGACTTACCACAATTATAACTATTTATTTTTCCACTAGCAATGGCATTAGTTATGCTTATACTATTCTCTTGATTAGTTGATAAATAACCAAATAATCCTCCACCTCGATAATCAGAACTAACATTTCCAATATTTTCTATATTATTAAATGATATTGGTGCTTTAGATTCATAAGGTAAATTCATAACTAAACCAGCTATTCCTCCAACATAATCACTACCACTAACAATTGAACTATTAAATAAATTATCAAATTTTTGTCTACTTATTTCACTATCTATTAAAGTTAAATTAGAACCTGCATAAATATTACCAACAATACCACCAACGTAATTATTACCGTTAACAATGCCATTTAAAACTTTAACATTACTTATATCTAATACTTTTTCATAAGTGACACCCCAAGCATGTCCCAGTAAAGCTCCTACAAAGTTATTACCAGTAATATTAACATCACTTAAAGTTAAATTTTTAATATAAACATCACTATAATTTTGATTATAAGTATTTGCAAATAAACCAACTACATTTTCACTAGGTCTATTAATATATAATCCTTTAATAGTATGTCCATCACCATCTAATCCTCCACTAAAACCATCAGATGTATTAACTATATTAGATACAATACTAAATGAACTATACTTAATTGGTTCCCATCCTTTACCATCATTATAAAATAATCCATCTTTATTTTGCGTATCATAAGTTAAATCTATATCATTACCTAACTTATAATAAGCAAACTGATTAGTTCTAATCATATCTAATCCTCTAGCATTAGTTATAATGTATGGACTTTCAATAGTACCATCACCTTCTAATATTTCTGCATAATTAGATATCATTAAATTAAATGAAGCATACTCTTTTCCCTTATAGTAAGCTGATACCACATAACTACCTAATTTAACATCTTCATTAAATCCAACTAAAGCATTTATATAATTGCTAACTGCATAATTACGATAAAATTTAAACTTACTAGTTACATCAGTTCCCCCAATAGTTTTAACTTTAAAATCAATCTTATCATTACTTGTTAAGTTTCTACTATAACCACTCAATATAATTACATTACTTTCCGAAACTAACTTTTGAATAGATATTGAATCAACATTTTGAGCATCATTCATTACTATTTCTGGTTCATCAGTTACATTACTAGTAGTAACTGACATTTCTCCTAAAATATTGGCTTTTATTCTAAATTTATCTTGATCTAAAACAATATTTTTATCACTTACATCGATTGTATATAATCCCGGATAAGTTACATCTGTCTCTCCTAAATATTCAAAAGAACCATCTTCTCCATTAGAATAATATACTTTTAAATTAGTATTAGCACTTTTTACTGATACTTTAACTTTATTTAATCTTTCTTTTGTTTTAAGTTTATCAAATACTTGATAAGTCATTCCATTATTATCTGCTGCATAAACATTATCATAATTCTTCTTACTTACATCATAAATAGATGTATAAGTTGAATAAGTAGATTCATATGCAATATAAATATAATTACTATATTCCCAAGTGTTTTTAGCTATCCAAGCTCCATTAATAGTTTTTAATGTACCACTACTACATTTACCATTACTATTAGTTTTAGAAAGTAAACCACTTTCTGAAACACATACATCATGACTATAAGAATCATCCCAACCAATAATCGCTACTGAGTGATCTACTGGATATTTATAAGTAATATCACGATAATATAAAGTATTATAAGAAGAATTACTATTTAATTGTTTTTCACTACCGCTAGGAATATAACTTGCGTAAGGACTAGTTGGAAAAGATATTTCTACAGAACCATTATCTTTAATTTGATTTTTTATAACATTAATAAAATCAGTAGTTGGCACTGCCGAACTATCTGGATAATTACTTGAAATATCCATTGGAAAATAATAATATCCATTAACTTCATAACTAACATTATCAGTATTCCAAATCTTACTAGGAGTTAACTTTTCTTTACTTTCAAAAGAAACATTAAAATTAGATTCTAAAGTAGGACTAATCCCATTTAAAATTGCATTAAAATATCTTTTAGAGTTACCACCACCCATTAAAGTATCTAATTGATAATCAAAGAAATATGGATTAAATTGAATATCTACTGCACTATTAGGATCAGTAGTAGCATAATCTATTTGTCTTTCTGATAAATCTAGTTCTGCACTTCCACTATATAAACCTGTCTTTAATATTTTACTTTCTAAAACTGAAGTAACTGAAAAATCCCAACATAAACTAGAACTTTTTTGATCCTTACTAGATGTTACATAACTTATGCCATTAACATTTCTAGAATCATATTTACTAGGCAAAGAACTACCGACTTCTACTTTAGAATAATCATAATCAACTAAAGTATCAGCTGGAATATAATCACTAACTTCTTCACTACCAAGTTCTAAATATTTAACATAATCTGGATTTAAATAAGGTTCATTAATAACTTTATTTTTCTCTGTTTTTAAAATAGTACCTGTCTCATTATAGTAACTAATAATATAATTTTTAGCTACTTCAGGTAAATAAACATAACTTTCTTTAGTTAATACCTTTTCAATATCTTCTTCTTTATTTAAAACAATAAATCCCACAATAAAAACAAAGAATATAATAAAACTAAATAACCAATACTTCTTTTTCATATATCCACTACTCTATTCTCTATTTAGTATAACATATCACACTATATTATTTGAAGAATAAACTATCTTAGAGGAGGGATTTTTTGAAAAAAAATATCATAATAATCATAAGTGGATTATTAATAACAATTTTAATGTTTATCCTAGGAGGATTATTTAAAAATAATAATGATAAAAACACTATAAAAGTTGCTGAAGTAACTCATAGTGCTTTCTATACTCCATTTTATATTGCCATTGAAAAAGGATTCTTTGAAGAAAATAATATAGATATTGATCTTATCTTAACAAGTGGTGCTAATAATGTTGTTGCTGCTGTTTTATCAGGAGATGTTCAAATTGGTTTATGTGGACCAGAAGCAACTATTTATGTTTATAATGAAAATCAAAAAGATTATGTTCAAACCTTTGCTGGTTTAACCAAAAGAGATGGACAATTTATCGTATCACGTACCCCTATAGAAAACTTTAAATTAAGCGATTTAGAAAACAAAGAAGTCTTAGGTGGTAGAATTGGCGGTATGCCAATAGTTAACTTCTATACAGCCTTAAAAAATCAAAATATCACCAAAGTAAAAGTGAACGATAATATCGACTTTGCTAACCTAACAAGTGCATTTATATCTGGTACAGGTGATTTTGTTAATCTATTCGAACTTAATGTAACAAAAAAAGACCATAAAGGTCTATTTAATAATTCTAGTTATATTTTTATTTTCTAAAATACCCTCAATATTAGCTAAACTAGTAATAATAGTTTCATTACCAGTAGATTTAGTAAAAGCTAAAGCAGCTTCAACCTTAGGAAGCATACTTCCACTTTTAAATTCATTATTTCTAATATATTTATTAGCTTCTTCTACATTCATCACATCAATAGCTTTTTCATTATCAGTTCCAAAATTAATTTTAGCTTGATCAACTGCTGTTAAAATAATAAACTTATCAGCATTAACTTTTTGAGCTAATAAAGAAGATGCTAAATCTTTATCAATAACTGCTTCAACTTTAGTATTATCAAACTCATCATATACTGGAATACCTCCACCACCACAAGCAATAACAACACTACCTTTACTAGTTAAATTATTAATAGATTTTAAATTACCAATATCTATAGGTTTAGGAGAAGCTACAACCTTACGATATCCTCTTCCAGAATCTTCAACATACTTATCCCCAGTACTTTTTTCTAATTCTAAGGCTTCTTCTTTAGTATAAAACTTACCAATTGGTTTAGTAGGATTCATAAATGAAGGATCATCTTTATCAACAGTTACTTCAGTAACAACAGTCACAACATCTCGATTTATCTTCTCTTTTATTAAAGCTTCTTTAATATATCTTTGAATATGAAACCCAATATAACCTTCACTCATTGCTGTACAACAATCTAAAGGCATTTCTACATTATTATTAGCAAACGCTTTAGTAATCATACCAACTTGAGGTCCATTTCCATGAGTAATAATAACTTCATTTCCATCAAATAATTTAATTAATCTAGAAGCAGCATCTCTAACTAATTTTTGTTGTTCTAAATAATCATTACCTAAGGCATTACCACCTAATGCAATCACAATCTTACCCATCTTTTCACCCTTTTCTATATAAATATAATAACACAAAAAAACTATTTAATAAATAAATAGTTTTTTATAATTAATCTATACAACTAAAGTAAATAACCCTAAAATTAATAGATTAGCTAAAACAATTGTTAATACTACTTTAAATGCCCATTTAAACCAAGTTGAATATTCAATCTTAGCAAGAGCAAGACCACCCATAATTGCTCCACAAGTTGGAGTAATTAAATTTACTAAACCATTAGCTGAAACTAAAGTCATTACAGTAACTTCAGTACTATAATGTAATTGTGAAGCTAAAGGTACAATAATAGGTGTTGACAATGTTGCTAAACCAGATGATGAAGGCACTAATACTGATAATACAATATGTAATAAGTAATTTAATGGAACAAATAATAATTCTGGTACTTTAGAAAGTACATCAGCAGCATTATAAATAATATAATTATCTAAATATGTTGTTTTCATTAAAACACTAGCACCTCTAGCAACTGCAATTACTAGAATTACACCAATCATATCATCAGCACCATCAACAAAAGTATCTACAAAACCTTTTTCTCCCATTTTATTAACTATACCTATAATAATAGACATAATTAAGAACCATAAAGCAGCTTCATAGAACCACCAATTTCCAAGAGTTGAACCAGTAAGCCAACCAGTAAAACTATCAAAGAAAGTAATATTAAATTCACCCCAAGGAATAAATCCTACTATCATTACTAAGAATGTAATAGCAAATAATATTAAAGTGACTTTTTGTTTTCCAGATAAAGCAGCTTCTTCTCCAGCTTTTTTAACATATGAACCAAATTTCTTTTCAGCAGCAGCTTGTTCTCTTAAAGATAAGAATGTTGAACCTTTATCATCTTTAACCTTCTTAGCATAAAGAGTAACAAATATAGCTGAAATAACATATGTTGTTAGCCATAATACAATAGCAAGTATCATAACAATACCTCTATTAGTAGCAATTCCTTCTGGAATAGCACTAAGTGCAACTCCAGTTGCAAATGGGTTAATAGTTGAACCTAAAACACCAGATCCTGCTCCTAATAGAATAACAGCAGCTCCTACTAAAGGATCCATACCAGCTGCAAACATTGTTGCTGCAAGCAACACATAGAAACCTACAGTTTCTTCAAGCATACCATAAGTGGTACCACATATTGAGAAGACAAACATTAATATTGGAATTAATAATAATTCTCTTCCCTTAAGTTTTTGAACTAAAACTCTTATCCCTGTTTCCAATGCTCCAGTTTTATTGATTACTCCAAGTAATCCACCTAAAACCATAATGAAGATACCAACATCAATAGCATCTTCAAAACCTAAGATTGGAGCCATTAAAGTTTCTGATAATTTAGCACCAACAGTACCACTACCATTAACTATAACTCCATCTACAAACTCAGCATTTGGAAGAACATGTGATAAAATAGCTAGTCCAAAGATTAGGATTAATATTATCGAATAAGAAGATAACATCTTTCCTGACTTCTTTTTAGCCAATTTCTCCACCTCCAAATTTGTACTAAAAATGACATCATTAAGGTTTTAATGGCTTACTTAAAACCTTAACAATAATCAATGTTAAAGTCATTATGACTTATAACCAAAATAATTTATTTACGCATAGTTGCTAAAATAACAGCTTTAATTGTATGAAGTCTATTCTCAGCTTCATCAAATACTTTAGAAGCATTACTACTAAACACTTCATCAGTAACTTCCATTTCTTTTAAACCATATTTTTCATATACAGATTTACCAATAGTAGTATTTAAATCATGGAAAGAAGGTAAACAATGTAAGAATATTGCATCTTTATCTGCATTATTCATAACCTCACTATTAACTTGATATGGAGTTAATAATTTAATTCTTTCAGCCCATAATTCTTCAGGTTCACCCATAGAAACCCAAACATCAGTATAAATAGCATTAGCACCTTTTGTACCTTCCATAACATCTTCAGTCATTTCAATAGTAGCACCAGTACTAGCAGCTATTTCCCTACATTTATTAACTAATTCTTCATTAGGCCATAAATTTTTAGGAGCACATGCTACAAAATGCATTCCTAATTTAGCTGATACAATCATTAATGAATTAGCAACATTATTTCTAGCATCACCCATAAATACTAACTTAATACCTTTAACATAACCATAATTTTCTCTTATAGTTAAAACATCTGCAAGCATTTGTGTTGGATGATATTCAGTAGTTAAACCATTCCAAACTGGTACTCCAGCATTAGCAGCTAATTCTTCAACAAATTTTTGATCAAAACCACGATATTCAATGCCATCATACATTCTACCTAATACCTTAGCAGTATCGGCAATACTTTCTTTTTTACCCATTTGAGAACTTCCTGGATCTAAATAAGTAACACCCATTCCTAAATCCATTCCTGCAACTTCAAAAGCACATCTAGTTCTTGTTGAAGTTTTCTCAAACAATAAAACAATATTCTTTCCTTCTAAATATTTATGAGGAATACCCTTCTTCTTTTTATCCTTTAACTCACTAGATAAATCTAAAAGATAAGTTATTTCTTCAGGAGTATAATCTAATAAAGTTAAAAAATTTCTTCCGTATAAATCCATCCTTCAAATATCCTCTCTTTCTAATGGCATACTCATACATCTAGGACCACCTCTACCACGAGATAATTCCGCACTACTCATCTCAAGAACAGTAAGACCATTTTCTCTTAAAATATTATTTGTAATATTATTACGATCATAAACAACTACAACACCGGGAGCAATACATAAAGTATTAGTTCCATCATTCCATTGTTCTCTTTCAGAAGCAACTCTTTCACCACCTGCACAAGGTATTAAAGTAACTTCTCTTCCTAAATAATGTTCTAAAATTTCTTCTAAAGAACCTGAAACCTCTTTAACATTTAAGTCCTCATCACTATCCGGATTATCACCTTCAGTAATTTCATATACTTGTAAAGTATCCATAATACCAGGATGATAAGTAAATTTATCATAATCAATTTGTGTAAATACTGTATCTAAATGCATAAATGCTCTAGATTCAGGAATATTAAATGCTAAAATAGTATCAATCTCACAATTAGGATTCTTAAACATATTTTTAGCAAGTTCATCAATAGCGCCTGCTTCAGTACGTTGAGAAATACCAACTGCAAGCACATGATTACTTAAATTCAAAACATCTCCACCCTCAATATGATAAGGTAAATATCTATCATAATATTTTTCAGCCTTATTTTTATAATCAGGATGATAATTAAAGATATATTCTGCATAAATAGTCTCTCTTGATCTAGTTACAGAATACATTTTATTTAAAATAATACCATTACCAGCACTAGCAAAAGGATCTCTTGTAAAATATAGATTTGGCATTGGTTCTGCTAAGAAATTAGATTCTTCAGTAACTAAATCTACTAAAGATTGTTCTACTTCTCTTTTAGCTCTTGGAATCTCTTCAACTTTAATTCCTTCCATAGTTTTTAAAACTAATTCTTTCTTATCTTTGAAACTCTTTAAATATTCATAAACCAAGTTTTTATATTTTGGAGTTTTAATACCAGCCTCAAGAACAAATTGTCTAATAAATTTATCTTCAATATTACCATTAATTCTTAAAACATCGGCCATTAAATCTTCTACATAAACAACTTCAACTCCATTGTTTCGCAAAATACTAACAAACTCGTCATGCTCTTTTTGAGCTTCTGGTAAAAATGGAATATCATCAAATAATAATCTACTTAATGTATCTGGAGTTAAATTTAATAATTCAGCTCCCGGTCTATGAAGTAAGACTTTCTTTAATTTTCCAATTTCACTTTTAACATTAATAGCACCCATTTTATTCCTCCTAGTCTATTATCATAAATAAATTATATCAAATAAATGATTTAAATACAATTAACTTTTATGTTAATTAATAAAATCTTTTAATCTTTGATTTTCACTGTTTTTAAGTTCCTTTAAAGTTCCATAAAATGCAACTTTTCCATGTTCTAAAAATAAAAATTTATTAGCACATTTCTTTACAAAATCAAGTTCATGAGAAACAATAAGCATTGTCATTCCATCATCAGCAATCATCTTAATTAAATTAAGAACTTCATCTACCATTTCTGGATCTAACGCACTAGTAGGTTCATCAAATAAAATAATATCAGGATCCATTATTAGTGATCTAATAATTGCCACTCTCTGCATTTGTCCACCAGATAATTCAGAAGGATAACTATCTTTTTTATTACTTAAATTTATCATTTTAAGTAAACTCATCATTTTTTTATTAGCTGCCGATACACTTAACTTTTTTAACTTAATTGGAGCTAAGGTAATATTTTCTCCTACTGTTAAATGAGGAAATAAATTAAACTGTTGAAAAACCATTCCCATTTTTTGTCTTACTTTAGATAAATCGGTGTGATTTTCATTAAGATTAACACCTTCAAAATAAATATCTCCACTAGTTGGTTTTTCAATCATATTAAGACATCTTAAAAGCGTTGTTTTACCACATCCAGAAGGACCAATAATCGCTACAACATCACCTTTTTCAACTTTAAAAGAAACTTTATTTAAAACTAAATTTTTATCAAACTTTTTAACTAAATTCTTAACTTCTAACATTATTTAACTTCCTTTCTAATCTACTCATCAACTTAGAAAGTCCAACTGTTAAAATTAAATAAATAACAGCTATTATTATTAATGGAAAGAAATAATCATAAGTTCTAGACGCAATAATATCAGAAGCCTTAGTAAGTTCTACAACACCAATATAAGCTCCTACAGAAGTTTCTTTTATAAGCGTAACAAATTCATTTCCTAAAGCTGGTAAAATATTTTTTATAGCTTGAGGAAGTACAATAAGTCTCATAACTTCACCATACTTAAATCCCAAAGCATATCCTGCTTCAGTTTGACCAACCGAAATAGAATTAATTCCAGCTCTAATTATTTCTGATACATAAGCTCCTGAATTAATTCCAAAAGCTAATATACTTACAATAACAATATTAATATTAACACTCTTAAAAATAACATAATAAATAATCATTAATTGTAAAATTACAGGAGTACCTCTAATAATATTTACATAAGCTTTAGCTAGACTATTTAAAACAACTAACTTCCCATTCTTATCATGATTATCTCTAATTAAAGCTACAATAGTTCCAATAATAATCCCAATTACAACCGCAAATAAAGCAATAATAATCGTATTAAATAAACCTTCTAAAATATATTTATATCTATTATCATATATCAAAGTATTATAAAAAGAATCCATAATACCTAAAAAGAACTTACCTACTTTTTCCATTAAACTAATTAGTATGCTTTATGATAAAACTATCAATTTTACCATCCTTTACTAGCCTTTCTAAAACCCCATTAATTACATCTAATAATTCTTTATTACCTTTCTTAACAACCATACCATAACTATCTTCTGCTAAAGCACCATCTAGAATATTTAAAGAATTATTATTTTTTATCATTTCTTTAGCTGGTAATTCATCCATAACCACTGCATCAACTTTACTATCTTTTAAATCCTGAATAGCCGCTAAATATTTCTTTTCTCTAACTAAAGTAACTTTAGGATAATCTTTAGTTAATAAAGTATCAGCTACACTTCCTAGTTGTACCGCAATTTTTTGATTACTAACATCTTTAACACTTTTAATAGAACTATCTTTTCTAACAATAACAACCTGTTTAGAAACTGTATAATTAATCGAAAAATCAACTTGTTTAGCACGTTCTTCATTATAGCTAATACCAGCTGCCCCAAAATCAGCTTTACCAGATTTAACCTCATTAATAATTGAATCAAAAGCAACATCTTTAACAACTAAATTCTTATTAAGCTCTTTAGCTATCTCTTTAGCAATATCAATATCAACCCCAACTATTTCATTATTATCGTAATATTCATAAGGAGCAAATCCAGCTTCAGTAACCATAATAAGCTCATTTTCATCCTTAGAACATCCACATAAAATAATCATAATAAAAAGAAAAATAAATAATTTAAATACTCTTTTCATAAGGTAACTCCTACTCTAAAAAAAGTATATCATTAATTAAAAAAAGATACAAACAAAAAAGCATATTATTTAGCATCAATTTTATAACATACCCTATACTTTTTACTATATTTAGAACCCCTATCAAAACAAATATTATCTTGATAACAAATACTATCTTTTAAATAAACACCTAATTCATAATCATTAGAAACAATAATTTTATCTAAATAAATATTAATAAAATAAGAAATAAAATCATCATCAAAAAGCCCTTTAAAATCATCATAATTATCATATAATTTAGCAATTTCATTCATTAAAGAATCCCTATAATTTAAATTAAAAATCTTTTTAAAAATAAGAAATAATTCATCTTGATAAATAATCGAACTCTTACAAACAATCTTGCCATTTTTTAAATAATTATTACACATATAAGTTACACGTTTTTTTTGCATTCTTCCATAATAAAGAAATCCACAATTTTTACAATAGATTTTTTTATTAAATAAGAATTTATTTTTCTGACATTTATTTCTTCTATTAATTTTATTATTTGCTTTATCCCATAACTCTTCAGATATAATAACTGGTATTTTAAAATCTTTATAAATAATCCAATCTTTATAATCATGATAAAAAATCTTTTTAGACATATAATCTACAACTTCACTTTTATTACCACAATAATACCCTTTATATTTAGGATTTCTTATTATTCTAGATACACTTGTAGCTGACCATTTTCCACCTAATTTAGTTTTAACATTTAGTTTATTTAAACTATTTGCTATCCTAACTACACTCGAATCTTTAACATAATCATTAAATATTCTATTAACTATTAAAGCTTCTTCTTGATTTATTATTAATTTATTTTGACATTTATCGTATCCATAAATTAAATTATTACCTAAAATAATCCCTTTCTCAATTGATCTTTTCATTCCAAATTTAACTCTTTCAGAAAGTCTTCTAATCTCATCTTGAGCCATTGATGCCATAATAGTTAATCTTAATTCACTATCACTTAAAGCTGTATTAATATTATCATTTAAAAATAAAACAATAACTCCATAATTAAGTAACTCTCTTGTATATTTAATACTATCTAAAGTATTTCTTGAAAACCTTGATATTTCCTTAGTAACAATTAAATCAAACTTATTATCTTTTGCATCATCTATCATTCTCATAAATTCTTCACGATGTTTAACACTAGTTCCACTTATTCCCTCATCAATATAACCATCTACATAAATCCAATTACTATTATTAATAATCATATCTTTAAAATAACAAGCCTGATTATTTAAAGAATTTATTTGTTTCAAATCTTCAGTTGATACCCTCGCATAAAAAGTTACTCTTAAATTTAAATCATATAAAGAATAACCATTATTAATTTTATTTCTAATCTCTATTAAATTCATTTTGACCTAATTTATTTTGTATACTAAATTTCTCTTTAAAACTAATTATTTTATTTTTATAAGCTTTTTCATTTAAATATAATATTAATTTAATTAAATTCTTATCCATAAATCACCATATTAATATTTATGAATAAATAAAAAAAATATCTAATTAAAGATATTTTTAACGTGAAAGATATTTAAAAGCTTTTAAGCCTTCATCTTGATTAAATAATAATCTTAAATAAACTTTACCATTATCATAAATAAAAGCTTCTTCTTTATCATTAATTTTTTCAATAGTTGTAGGCGCTCCATAAAGTTCCATTACTTGACTCTTAGATGATTCACTTTCTATATTTCCTGGTATAGCAAATCCCATTCGATATGGATCAATATCATTTTTAATTTCAATTCCATAAACATCAGCTTCACTAGCTTTAATACTCTTTTTAGTCTTATTAATTAAACTTACATATCCACTAGAATTAGTAAATATTTCATGAGTTAGTTTAAGATCATTTAAAGTTTCTCCTGGTTTAAGAGTAGGTTCCTCATTGTAGCCTAAATCTTTCCATTTAATTAACCAGTTATTAGCTTTAAATGTTGCATAAGGCTCACCTAAATTTAAATAAAGACCATTAAACTGATATTCACCACTAGTCCAATCATTGCTTTCAACTCTGTCTTTAACTGGTTGTTCAAACCTATCTTCATAAGGTTTAGCTTTTTTATTAGATTTAGAACCAATTAAAAAAGCTACTCCAATAATTAAAATAATTATTAGACCAATAATACTTATCGTAATAATTTTTTTACTCTTAGAATCAGTAATATTTTTCATCTATTTACACCCATTTTCTACAATAAAAATATATCATTTTTTTATAAAATAGTCAATCAAAGAAATAAGAAGAACACCTATTAAAACACCTATTAAAATAATAATTATTAAATACCACCATTTAAAATGTTTATCATCTTTTTTTACAGGTATATCTTTCTTAAATTTTTCTAATAATTCTTCATTACTCATATATCATCTTAACAATCATAACATATTAAATAATAAATATAAATAGTAATTTTTAGTTACATTAAGAGAACCAAACGCAACAAAATTAGAACAATTAGGCTATGGTTATATTGTTGATAGTGTTGGTAAATACTCAAGTGAAGTACCATACACAGCCTTTAATGCTAAAAAAAGTTATATTGAAAATAATCAAGAAACAATAAATAACTTTAGAAAATCTATTAATAAAGGATTAGAATATACCCTTAATAATGATGCTAAAACTTTAGCTAATGACATTATTAATCTATTCCCAGATACATCTTTAAACGATCTTGAAATAATAATTAATAGATATAAAGAAAATGACTCTTGGCTTGATAGTACATTTATAACCGAAAAATCATTTACTAATTTAGAAGATATGTTAATAACACATTCTTTAATTAAAGATTATGTTTCATATCAAGATCTAATCATAAATGAATAACCTTATTAAAATACAAAATCTATCTAAAAATTATCATACACCAAGTGGTGAAATCAATGCCTTAAATAATATAAATTTAAGTATTAAAAAAGGTGAAATAATTGGTATAGTTGGTCCATCAGGTTGTGGTAAAAGCACTCTTCTAAATATCTTAAGTGAATTAGAAAAACCAACTAAAGGAACAATTATAAAAGATACAACTAATATTGCATACATGCTTCAATCAGATGCCCTACTACCCTGGTTAAATGTTCTAGATAATTCTCTTCTAGGATTAAAAATTACTAAAAAATTAAATCACGAAAATACTGAATATGTAAAAAAATTAATTACTAAATTTGATTTAGATAAATTCATAAATAAATATCCTAATAACTTATCGGGAGGAATGAAACAAAGAGTTGCTTTAATTAGAACTCTTGCCTTAAAACCAGATATAATTTTATTAGATGAACCATTATCAGCTTTAGATTATGTTACTAGATTACAAATAACTGATGAAATATATAAAGTTGTTAAAGAACTAAACATAACTACAATTCTTATAAGTCATGATATATCTGAATGTGTTTCATTTTGTGATAAAGTAGTCGTCTTATCAAAAAGACCTGGAACTATAAAAAATATCTATAATATTGAATTATCAAATCCATCAATCCCATCAAATAATCGTAAAGATGAAAAATTCAACTATAACTACGATTTAATATGGAGTGATTTAGATAAATGAGTAATGAACAAAAAAACTATTTAAAAAAAATTAAAAAAACCAAAATCATAATTCTCATAACTCAAATATTAACAACTTTACTATTTATTCTATCATGGGAATTACTAAGTAAATTTAATATCATAAATAGTTTTATTTTTTCAAGTCCTTCTAAAATAATTAAATGTATTTATGAACTTGCTCTAAATAATAATTTATTTAATCATATCTATATCACAACCAAAGAAATAATAATATCTTTTATTTTAGGATCATTAATTGGTTTTTTAGTTGCAATAATATTTTACTTTATTCCGGTATTAAAAAAATTTTTCGACCCTTTTTTAACATTATTTAATAGCCTGCCAAAAGTATCATTAGGTCCCCTACTAATAATATGGTTAGGAGCCAATACAAAATCAATTATCGTTATGAGTCTTCTAATAAATTCAATAATTACAATAATAACTATATATAATGGTTTTATAAATACTGATCAATATAAAATAAAATTATTTAAATCTCTTAAAGCAACTAAATTTCAAACATTAATTTATTTAGTAATCCCTCATAATAAAGAAAATATTATTTCTAGTTTAAAACTAAATATTTCTATGAGCTTAATTGGAGTCATAATGGGAGAATTTTTAGTTAGTAAAGCTGGAATCGGTTATTTAATTCTTTATGGAACTCAAGTATTTAACTTAAACCTGGTAATGAGTGGCATTATATTAATTATCATAATATCATTTTTAATTTATGAAATTATTTCATTAATCGAATATTTTACCAAATAATTATTTATTAAAAATATAAAAGAAGAAATATAAATTTTCTTCTTTTATTTCTTTTTCCATTTCGCATATAAAGTAATATTTTGAGAATCTAATTTATCACCATTACTTACTAAATCATTATTAACTGTATACCATCCTTTAAAAACAAAACTTTCTTTTACGGGAACTGGTAAATTTTTTAATTCTTCATTATAAGTAGCTCTAATTGATTCAACTTTATTTCCTCCATTACTATCAAATGCAATAGTAAAATATTTAGGAACCCATTTAGCATACAAATTAATATTGCCATATCCTACTAAACAATTATGACTATTTAATATTTTAAATAACTCTAAATCACTTATTTTATTTGACTTAACTTTATTAGTAAGTTTTCGATCATAATACCACCCTTCAAAAGCATATTCTTTACTAGTAGCGACACTATATCTTCTTTCTGCAACCGGTAACTCTCCTGCTAAAGAATTATCACAACCAACACATACAGATATATCATCAATCTTAACCCCACCATTAGTGTCAAATACAATACTAAATTCACCGCCTGCAATATCTTTACATTTGTATTCATCTTTAGTATTTAAATATAGATAAAAAACTCCACCACCTACTAATAATACAATAACAATTAAAATTACAAAATATTTTTTCATGACATCACCATACCACAATTATACTAAATTTTTTAAACATAAACTAGTTTTTTAAACTTTAAAATATCTATATCAAATGATATAATTTATAAAGAGGTAAAAGTATGGAAAAAAAGAAAAAACAAATAAAGAAAAAGAAAACAAACACTACTAAGAAAAAAACAACTACTCAAAAAAAGAAAACTACTTCTACTAATAAAAATATTCCTAAAAAAGAAGTAAAAAAAATTAATAAGGAAGAACCTAAAGTTGTTAAAACAAAAATTAAAGAAATACCAAAAGTAATAATACCTGAAGTTAAAGAAAATAAATTAGATAAATATAATAAAATTATCATATCTTTAATAAATATTTTATATTTAGAACTTATTTATCATTTATTTGTATTTAAGAATTTTGAATTTAAAAGCATATTATTTATTACATTATTTTCATTATTAACCAGTTTATTTATCGACTTAATTACTTCATTCTTTAATAAGAAACTTAATAAGTGGTTATTTATTGGTATTAATGCTTTCATATATGTCTTATTTTTAGCGCAATATATTAACTTTAAATTTTATGGAAACATCATAAGTGTTTATTCAGTATTTCATGGAGGTCAAGTATTTGGTTTCTTTGGTGCAATATGGGCAGTCATAAAAGAAAATATTTTTAGATGCTTATTATTATTTATTCCAGTATCTTTATTATTTATTTTCCATAAAAAAATTAAATCAGAAAGTTTTAATCCTAAAATATTGTGGAAAAAAGCTTTGGTTTTGTTAATAACTTTTATAATTACAGTCTTATCATTAAATTTAGATACTAAAAAATCTATCTATACAGCTAAAAATCTATATTATAATCAACACTATCCAAATCAAATGGCTCAAACATTTGGAATTCTAACAACAATGAGATTAGATTTAGAAAGAACAATATCTGGATTTGAAGAAAAAACTATTGAAGTAGCTGAAACTCCTGATAAGGAAGTAAATAAAAACCCTAAAATAGAATACAACATAACTAACATTGATTATGATTCATTAATTGAAAATGAAACTAATGAAGAAATTAAAAATATTCATAATTATGTTAAATCAAGTACCCCATCTGAAAAAAATATTTATACCGGTATGTTTAAAGGAAAAAATCTTATCGCAATTGTTGCTGAAGCTTTTAGTCCCATTGCTGTCAATAAAGATTTAACACCTACTTTATATAAATTAGTTAATTCTGGCTTCGTATTTAATAACTTTTATACCCCAGTATATTATGTTAGTACATCTGATGGAGAATACGTTACTTTAAATAGTTTACTTCCTAAAGAAAGTGTCTGGAGTTTCTCTAAATCAAGTAAAAATTATTTACCTTATGCTTATGGAAACCTATTTAAAGAAATGGGATATACAACCTATGCTTTCCATGATGGAACCTATAAATATTATAATAGACATCTATCACATCCAAACATGGGATACACTTATAAAGCTTGTGGTAACGGATTAGAAAAAAGCATGAAATGTAAAATCTGGCCTCAAAGTGATTTAGAAATGATCAATGCTACATATGACTATTACAAAGATAGTGAACATTTTATGACTTACTATATGACTATAAGTGGACATTTACAGTACAATTTCTATGGTAATAATATGTCGTATCGTAATAGAGAATTAGTTAAAGATTTAGATAAATCAACTGCTATTAAAGCTTATATTGCTGCCCAAAAAGAATTAGATAAAGCCCTAGAAGAATTATTAAATAAATTAGAAGCCGATGGTAAATTAGATGATACAGTTATCGTTTTATCTGCTGATCACTACCCTTATGGTTTAACTACTGATCAAATATCTGAAGTAATGAATATTGAAGATTCTAAATTTGATGTTCATAAAAATAATTTAGTTATTTGGTCATCAACTATGAAAGAACCAATTGAAATAAATAAATATGGTGAAAGTTTAGATATCCTACCAACTGTCTTAAATTTATTTGGTATCGACTTTGATTCAAGATTACTTATGGGACGTGACCTCCTTTCAAATTCCGATGGATTAGTAATATTTAATGATCGTTCATGGATAACAGATAAAGGGAAATATAACGCATCTACTAAAGTATTTACTCCATTTAACAACGAACAAGTTGATGAAGATTATATTGAAAGTATTAACACTAAAGTATATAACAAATTTGTTATATCTAAAAATATCTTAGAAACAAATTATTATAAATATGTTTTTAATAAATAAGGAGATACCATGAATACAGTAAAAGAAAATATGCTTAAATATGAAAAACTATATAATAAATATGCAACACTAGATAAAGATGCCATTAGATTAGAACCATATGAAGAAGATATAAGACCAAATTATTATCGTGATATCGATCGTATAATCCATTCATCAAGTTATACTAGATATATGGATAAAACTCAAGTATTCTCTCTTAATGATAATGACAATATCTCTAAAAGAATGGTTCATGTTCAATTAGTATCTAAAATAGCTCGTACTATTGGAAGAGCCTTATCTTTAAATGAAGATCTTATTGAAGCAATTGCTCTAGGCCATGATTTAGGTCACACTCCATTTGGACATGTTGGTGAAAAAATTTTAAATGAAATAAGTCTTAAACATAATGAAGGATACTTTAATCACAATGTTCAAAGTGTCCGAGAATTAATGTTCCTTGAAGATAATGGTTTGGGTAAAAATATTTGTGTTCAAGTATTAGATGGAATTTTATGTCATAATGGTGAACTAGAACTTCAAGAATATAAACCTGAAAAGAAAACTGTTGAAGATTTTCTTAATAATTATAACAGTTGTTATACTGAAAAAAATTATGTAACTACTCTAGTTCCTATGACATTAGAAGGTTGCGTTGTCAGAATATCTGATATTATTGGTTATCTAGGTAGAGATATTGAAGATGCTGAAAAAATAGGAATTATAAAAAAAGAAGATATTCCTGAAAACATTACAAAAGTATTAGGTAACACTAATAAAGATATCGTAAATACCATCATTTTAGACCTTATAAGCAATAGTTTAGGTAAATCATATATAAAAGTTAGTGATAAAGTATTTAATGCTATAAAAGAGCTTAAAACATTTAATTATATTAATATCTATAATAAATGTCATACTAAAGAAGAATTAGATAACTTTGAATTAATGTTTAATACCCTATATGAAAAACTATTAGATATATTATATAAAGAAGATAAAAATCATAATATTTATACAAATTATTTAAACAATATGTCAGAAAAATATCTAAAAAATACTACTAAAGAAAGAATAGTAATAGATTATATAGCTGGTATGACTGATGACTATTTTATTAGAGAATATAAAAACTATCAAGATTAACTTGATAGTTTTATTTTGCCTCTTCAGAAGCTCTAGTTTCTCTAATAACAGTAATTTTAATTGTACCTGGATATTGCATCTCAGCTTCAATTTTTTCTTTCATTTCACGAGCTATTTTAAATGATGTTAAATCATCAACTTCATCTGGTTTAACAATAACTCTAACTTCTCTACCAGCTTGCATTGCATAAGTTTTATCAACACCATCAAAACTATTACCAATGTTTTCAAGTTCTTCTAAACGTTTAATATAGTTTTCCATAGTGTCATTTCTTGCACCTGGTCTAGCAGCAGATAAAGTATCAGCAATAGAAACTAATACAGCAATAACACTTTTAGCTTCTTTATCGCCATGATGAGATTCAATTGAATTTAAAACAATTTCATTTTCACCATATTTTTTGGCAAGATCTGCACCTATTTCAACATGAGAACCTTCCATTTCAAAATCAATTGATTTACCAATATCATGAAGTAATCCCGCTCTCTTAGCTAAATTAACATTTTCCCCTAATTCACTAGCCATTATTCCACATAAATAAGCTACCTCTTTAGAATGTTGTAAAGCATTTTGACCATAACTTGTTCTAAAATTTAATCTACCTACTAAATTAACTAATTCAGGATCCATTTTTGTAATACCAAGTTCATAAATTGTTTCATTACCAATTTCTGTAACCCTAGTATTCATATCCCTACAAGTCTTATCGTAAATTTCTTCAATTCTAGTTGGATGAATTCTACCATCTTTAACTAAAGTTTCAATAGTTTGCTTAGCTATTTCCCTTCTAAATGGATCAAAAGATGAAATAACAATAGCTTCAGGTGTATCATCAATAATTAAATCAACACCAGTAACAGCTTCAATAGTTCTGATATTTCTACCTTCTCTACCAATTAATCTACCCTTCATTTCATCATTAGGTAATGAAATAGTACTAACAGTTTGAATAGTAGTTACATCATTAGCATATTTTTCCATTGAATTAACCAATAAATTTTTAGCCTTTTTATCAACCTCTAATTTAGCCTCAGCTTCCTTATCTTTGATATATTCAGCTATTTCTTTACTCATACTTGATTCAACTCTCTCCATAATCAAATCATGAGCTTTTTCCTTAGAGAATTTGGCAATAGTCTCTAATCTTTCCATTTCTTCCTTAAGAAGATCATCCATTTTTAATTCTTTTTCTTGTATTGTTTTTTGTAAAGCATTTAAATTCTTATCTTTTTGTTCTAAAAGATTATCTCTATTTTGAAGCATTTCTTCACGTTTATCTAAAGACTTCTCCCTTTGTAAAAGTCTCTCTTCACTACCTTGAATTTCAGACTTCTTCTCTTTAATTTCACGATCAACTTCTTGTTTTAATTTATAAGATTCTTCTTTTAATTCTATAATGCTATCTCTTTTAGCTTTTTCAGCTTCTTTTTTAGCATCATTTATAATTTTTTCTGCCTTTTTTCCAGCACCAGCACCAGTTAATATGATTATTGCATATATAGTAGTGCCGCCTAATATTAATCCAATAAAAAGAGTTAAAATGGAAGTACCATTAAAATCCATAATGTTCCTCCATATTCTATATAGTAAATTATAAATAATTTCTATAATTTAATTATAAAGTTTATTAAGAAAATAATCAAGTAAATTAACTTAAACAAAAAGCAATATAAAACTATATTGCTCTTATTTTAAGTATTAATAATTTAAATTAAGCTTCTTTTTTCTTTTTATTTTTAGGTACAATACCATAAACTTCTCTAACTTTAGTATCAATTTCTTCTAATAAAGCTGGATTATCTTTTAAGTATTGTTTAACATTTTCTCTACCTTGACCAATTTTCTCATTATTATAACTAAACCAAGCTCCTGATTTATTAATAATATTATTTTCTACTGCTAAATCTACTAATTCACCAGTTCTACTTACACCTTCACCATACATAATATCAACTGTTGCAGTTTTAAAAGGAGGAGCTACTTTATTTTTAACAACTTTAATATTAGTTTTATTACCAATTACACTATCTCCACTCTTAATTTGTTCACCACGTCTAATATCTAATCTAATTGTAGAATAGAATTTTAAAGCTCTTCCACCCGGTGTAGTTTCTGGATTTCCAAATAATACACCAACTTTTTCTCTTAATTGGTTAATAAATATTGCAGTTGTTTTTGTTTTAGAAATTGTACCAGATAATTTTCTTAATGCTTGAGACATTAATCTTGCTTGTAATCCAACATGTGAATCACCCATTTCACCCTCAATTTCAGCTTGTGGAACTAATGCTGCTACTGAATCTATAACAACAATATTAACTGCTTCACTTCTAACTAAAGCTTCACATATTTCTAAAGCTTGTTCACCAGTATCTGGTTGACTTAATAATAATTCATTAATATTTACTCCTAATTTTTTTGCATAAACAGGATCTAAGGCATGTTCAGCATCTATAAAAGCTGCTCTTCCACCTTCTTTTTGTACTTCAGCAATAGCTTGTAAAGCAATCGTAGTTTTACCAGAAGATTCCGGACCATAAATTTCAATAATTCTTCCCTTTGGAAAACCGCCAACACCAAGTGCTACATCTAAACTTAATGAACCAGTAGAAGTAACATCAATTTCCATATGTTCACTACTACCAAGTTTCATAATAGCACCTTTACCAAATTGTTTTTCTATATCGGCTAAAACCTGTTCTAATGCTTTATCCTTATCTTTTGTTTCACTTATTTTCAAGTTGTTTCACCTATTCTTTCTCTTACAATATTAATTTTAATATATATAAATCTAAAAGTCAATACTTTTTTCGAACAATTATTCGTCTAATTTTTAAAATCTGCAAAAATAAAAAATGTAGATTATTTCTACATTTTTGTAAACATAAAATCTTTATTAGCTATAAAATATTGAATACCTGAATAAATAGATAAAACACATGCAGCTAATATTAAATAATAACCTAAACTTACTCCAATTAATTCAAATGGTAAATCTCCAATCATAACTAAAGAAATACCAGTCATCATAAATACAGTCTTTATTTTACCCCAAATACTAGCAGCTACAACTTTACCCTTAGAACCAGCCATCATCTTAATACAATCAACAATAGTATCTCTTGTAATAATAATAACAGCAACAACTACAGGTAAAACTCCATCACAAGCCAAAATAATTAAAATACCATTAACTAAAATTTTATCAGCAATAGCATCCATAACTTTTCCTAAATCAGTAACAATATTTCTTTTTCTTGCAATATTACCATCTAAAAAATCAGTAAAAGATGCAATCATAAATAAAATACCACATATAATATATTTTAAATTAACTGTAACTCTACCAGCAACTAAATATGTAGGAAAATCATAACCTACATCATGAAAAGGGAACATCATAATTATTAAAATAATAATTGATAAAATAATTCTTCCTAAAGTAATTTTATTTGGTAAATTCATAACTAATCTCTCCTAAAAATAAATTGTATAATTATCTTTGTAATTGATTTATACTCCATATTATAACTAATATAACCATAATAACTATCGCTATAATACTAAATATAAATTGTTTATTACTATTAATTGGTGCAGCTTTTGTATAAGGAGAAGCAATTCTATCATCATTAGCTTCTTCTTCAATAGTATTTTTAACTGCTTGTTCTATTCTTTCCATTGGTATTTTTGAAGTCTTTTCAAACATATATTCATTAAATTCATCGATAACTTCTTCACTATTTAAGCCTAAGTATTTAGCATAATCTGAAATATACTTCTTAAGTTCAAAAATATCTTTAAAAGCACCTATATTTCCTTCTTCTAACTGAGTTAATACAAGTACTGGAATCTCAAGATCTTTACTTACCTCTTCCAAAGATACCCCTGACATTTCTCTTGTACTCTTAAGTACTTCGCTAATCTCGCTTATAAATGTCACTCCTTTTTTTTAATAAAAAAATAATATCTAATAAGCCATGTTCTGTCCCTATAAATAGGTGGCAAACATTTATCTACCTTACAGTCCTTTCTTAATTTCATTTCATCTCGAAAGGTTCCCCTACCAAATTTGGGTTTCTCACTCACGGGGTTTACCACGTTCCACTTTATTCGTTTCCAAATAAACTCGTCTCTTTGGCACTTTATGTCTAATATAACCATTTGACAGGCTACCTCGACGCCGTTAGTAAAAACTACCTAAGGTTATTTATTCCCTTAGCGTGAACACTAAAATCATCGCAGATTTTGTGAGCATGGACTTTCCTCTACATTAAATGCAGCGTTTGCCTAAGATATTACTCTCTACCATAAACTATTTTTTCTAAATTAGATAATCTTCTAAGTAAATCAGAATTATTCATTTGACCATTTCCAGAATTACCATCAGAAGAAGCTTCAATACTAGCTTTTAACTTACGATACTCAGCTTGTAATTTCTTATTATCTTCAATCAAATCTAAATTATCTTTTTCTAGTTTTTTAATTGTACGTAAGAATTCTGTATAATCTCTTATTACCATGTCAAGAAATTTATCAACTTCTTGCATACGATAACCTCTAGCATCAATTTTAAACTCATGATCTAATATTTCTTCAGGAGTTAAATATAATTTATCTTCCATCATACAGCCACCTTCTTACAAATATAATTTTATTATTATTAATGTTTTTTGTCAAGAGAAGCTTTGATACTTAAATAGTTCTCAAAGAAAGAAATTTTATCAACTTTTTTAATTAATTTATTATAAATATTATTCATTCTTATCACCTAAAAAAGCATATCATAATTAAGTTCTTAATTATTATGTTCGACAAAAAATTACAAAAAAAAAAGACCATAAGGTCTTAAATTTGTTTAAATAAATTTTTCTTGCTAGTTACTACTGCAATAGCCCCTAATCCTAATAATATGCCAGCTAAAGGTAAGATAATATCTTCTACCCCTGTTTTAGGACTATCTGGTTTTTGAGGTTCTGGTACATTTGGAGTTTTTGAATTATTACATAAAATCCATTTCTTATCAATTGTAATAACTGGTCTAATTGCATATTTACTACCACCAGCAGCTTCTGTAAATGCTGTAATGTCTTCAGCTTCAATAGTAGCCCAAACATCATTATCACCATTACCAGTACGACCTTGTTTATATTTAGCTACATAAACAGCATCTTCACCTTCAGTAATTTGTGTCCAATAATTATACATAAATGGTTGTTCAGCAGCTGAATAAATTGGAGCAGCAAATGAATTCTTTCCTAAGATTTCATATACTCCTTTATCATTTTTAGTAATGCCTAAATTAGTTAAATCAGTAGTACTAAGTAATCTACGACTTTCAGCAATATCTACCCAACCTTTTTCTTGAGCATATTTTGTTAATACAGTTTTAATATAAGCTTTTTCAAAAACATTTGTTAAAGTGTGTCCATCTTGTTCTTCAGAATCAAAGATATCTTGACCAATAACCATATCTAATAAAATAGTTACTGTAGTATCTCCAGCTTTACTTTCCGCAATAACATGACCACCAATACCTTTTAAATCAGTAGTATCCTCTTTACCATAAAGATTAATAGATACATCATCCCTTAAATTAAAAGTTTCAGAAACAGCCATAGCATCTACACCAAAAGGTATCAACATTAAGCCCAATAATAATAAAATAACTTTTTTCATACTTATCTCCTCTTTTTATTTTACCTATTCTCTAAATAAATATAACACATAATATTTATTTTAACAATATTTAATCTTTAATTTTACATAACTTTATGGTATATTAAATTAAGAATAAAGGGTGTTGCAATGAAAACAAAATTTAATTTTTACTCAATTATTTTATATATGCTTTTAATAATATCTTGCTTATTTAATGGAATAACTATTAAAATTGGCCAAAATTTAAATATCAACATAGGATTAATCGTATATTCATTTACTTTCCTATTTACAGCATTATTATTTGAAAAACATAAAATGAAAGAATCAAAAAAATCAATTCTAACCGCAACAATATTAACATTCATATTTTATATAATATGTTCACTAATATGTTCTTTACCAATGATTGATAATGAAAAAATAGAAAGTTTAAAAAATATCATATCACCTAATGCCGTTAAAATAGCTTCATTTAAACTATATTATCCAAATTTAAATCTAATTTCATTATTAATAATATTCTTATTAACTCATTATATTTTCTTAATTATATATGATTTAATTAAAGATAATTCAAACTATCTAATAGGATTTATTCTAGCAATTATAATATCATTTATATTAGATCAAACTTTCTATACATCAATATCAAATATATATAATGTAGTTGTAAATGACTTAAACACAATTGAAATAATTAAACAATTAACAGCTAATTACTTTGTAGTTATATGTTCATCAGTAATTTGTTTATTTATCTATCCAATCCTTAAAAGAAAATATTAACATTTAAAAAGAGCGATTATTCTTCGCTCTTTTCTTTTTTACTTCTTTTTTTAGGTTTAGTTTCTTCTTTTTCTTCAGAATTTTCATTATTATTTAAAGCTGCTTTTCTAGATAAATTTAATCTTCCACGATTATCATATCCTAAAGACTTAACAACAATTTCATCTCCAACTTTAACTAAATCACTTGGTTTATTAACTCTTTCATTAGCAAGTTGAGATACATGAACCATACCTTCACATCCAGGCCATAATTCAACAAAGCATCCAAAATCTTCTACTTTAACTACTTTTCCAGTATAAACTTTTCCTTCTTCAACTTCTCTAACTATAGATTCAATTCTTTCCATAGTTCTTCTTATAACTTCTGCATCAGTATGGTAAACAATTACTCTACCATCATCTTCTAAATCAACTTTAACAGCATCTTTATCACTAACAGTAGTAACACCTTCTGGAGAACATTCTAAAATAATCTTAGTAATCATTTCTCCACCACGACCAATTACATCTTTTATCTTTTCAGGATTAATATGCATCATTTCAATCTTAGGTGCATATTTAGATAATTCTTTTCTTGGTTCAGGAATAACTGTAGCCATTAAATCTAAAATTTGCATGCGGGCTTTTTTTGCTTGAGCTAATGCTTCTTTTAATATAGCTTTTGTTACACCCTTAATCTTAATATCCATTTGTAAAGCAGTAATACCCTTTCTAGTACCAGCTACTTTAAAGTCCATATCTCCCATATGATCTTCAATTCCTTGAATATCAGTTAAGATAGTATATTTCTTACCACTAGTTATTAAACCCATTGCAATACCAGCAACTGGAGCTTTAATTGGAACACCAGCAGCCATCAATGATAAACATCCTGCACAAATACTAGCTTGTGAAGATGAACCATTACTTTCTAATATTTCTGAAACAACTCTAATAGTATAAGGGAACTCTTCTTCTGAAGGAATAACTTGTAATAAAGCTCTCTCTCCTAAAGCACCATGACCAATTTCTCTTCTACCTGGAGCACCATATCTACCAGTTTCACCAACACTAAAGTTAGGGAAATTATAATGAAGCATAAATCTCTTAGTGTCCTCAAGTCCTAAACCATCTAAAATTTGATGTTCTCCAATTGCTCCTAAAGTAGTTGTCGCAAGTGCTTGAGTTTGTCCTCTAGTAAATACTGCTGAACCATGAGTTCTTGGTAATAAATCAATATAAGCAGATAAAGGCCTAATTTCATCTAAAGCTCTTCCATCAGGACGAACATGTTTATTAGTAATTAAATCTCTAACTACAGAACCTTCAATTCCATCAACAATCTTTTTAACATTCTTTTCAATATTTTCAGTTTCTGGATAAAGTTCTAAGAAATGATTAATAGTATCTTCCTTAACTTCATCAATTTTAGCATATGAAGCTAATTTATCTTTAATTTGAACAGCTTTAAGCATTTCATCTTCAGCATAAGCCTTAACTTCTTTTTCAAGTTCTGGATCAATCTTAGCAAGTTCAACTTGAACCTTTTCTTTACCAACAACTTCAATAATACTTTCTTGGAATTCACATAACATCTTAACATGCTTTTGTCCAAACATTAAAGCCGCAAGCATGTCATCTTCAGAAGCTTCATGTGCTCCAGCTTCTATCATACAAATATCATCTTTTGTACCAGCAACTGTAACAGTTAATTCACATTTATCAATTTGCTCAGCAGTTGGATTAATAACAAAATCTTTACCAATCTTACCAACAATAACTCCTGCAACCGGTCCATCAAATGGAATATCAGAAATTCCTAATGCTAAAGATGAACCAAATAAAGCAGTCATCTCTGGTGTATTATTTGGATCAACAGATAATACAGTATTAATAACTTGAACTTCATTTCTAAAGTTTTCATCAAACATAGGTCTAATAGGTCTATCTATTAAACGTGCTGCAAGTGTTGCACTATCAGAAGGCTTACCTTCTCTTTTAATAAATCCTCCAGGTATTTTACCTACAGAATATAATTTTTCATTATAAACAACAGTTAAAGGAAAGAAATCACCAGTACCAACATTGTTACTCATAACAGATGCAGATAAAACAACAGTATCACCATATCTAACTAATACAGCACCGTCAGCTTGTTTAGCTAATTCTCCAACCTCAACAACTAATTTTCTTCCTAAAAAATCGTAACTAAATTCTTTCTTCATATATCCTCCTACAAATAAAAAAAGACACTAAAAAATTCAGTGCCCTATTTTCTAATATTTAATTTTTTAATTACTTCACGATATTTAACAACATCAGTTTTCTTTAAGTAATCTAATAAACTACGTCTTTTACCAATCATTAAGAATAAACCTCTTTTTGAATGATAGTCATGTTTATTTTCTTTTAAATGTTCAGTTAAATTGTTAATTTTATCAGTAAGGATTGCAATTTGTACACTAGTATCACCAGTATTTTTAGCATCTTTACTAAATTCTGTAACACGTTTAGCAATTTGTTCTTTAGAAACTGCCATAATAAAATTCCTCCATTTCTTATATAATCGGTTATACCCTAGTCTAAATTCGGAAGATAAGTCCAAACCAAGATAAAACTTCTTTTACATTATATTATATAAACCCAGTAAAATCAACTATTTTCGCACAAAAAAGAGAGCAAAACACTCCCTTTTGCATCTAAAGATGCTAATCTATCTTAAACACTAATCAGTGTACAATATATAATATGTCAAAATTTAAACATGTATCTGGTTTTAAGCCTAAATATATATTAATAATTCAGAATAATGACTCCAACTCAATTTTGAACCCGTTGGGTTCAATTTTTCATTGCTGAATACTTCATATAATTTTCTCATTGCATAAAGTGTTCTTTCGCTATATTTTTTACCAACTTCTAACATCAGATTTTTAGAATACTATTTAATTATGTTTTTACCATATTCCTTGCCTGCTTCACTTAAAAGTTACCAGTTTCAAAATAAACACTAACTTTATGTCTATCTTTCGAATAATCTTTTGCTCTATCATACATTTCACTCTTTATTAATTTTTCTTTAATACTTATATAATATTGTTCTTCCATATCTTACTACTTCCTATGATGAAGGTGGACATGTTGTAATTTTATATCCATTTTTATCCAATTTAATTTCATTTATACAAGAAAAATATTTAATCTTATTCTTATTTAAAGTTTTAATTAAATCTTTTTCTAAATCATTATATTCTCCACAATTAAATATTATTTTCTCTACTTTAAAATTATTAACAAAATTAATACTTTCTCCCATATGGTCGTAGTCGCCATGTGGTGATATAAGTTTATGCATACGAATTTAGGCAAAGAAAAAAGTCTTTATTTTCTTAAAGACTTAACTCTAGATAATGCTTCTTCAGGTGAATATCCATCATATTGTGGAGCATGTTCTATTTCTTTAATAGGAAATTCATCCCAATATTCTAATTTAAAGTGGTATGTTGCTACACCATTGGGTGTGTTTATTCCGACAATAAAGCAACCATTAAACATTGGATCATTTTCTTCATCAAAGTGTTTTTTTGATTTCCATGATAGTTCTTGATAACAACTACAAATTACACTTAATAAATTCATTCTTTGGAAATATAAATCAGCAAATGTATGATTTCCATCACTTATATTTTTTACACTTGTTCCTGATTTCTTCAAATTTAATATTTCGTTGTTAATACTATCTATATTTGACATAAACACCACCTACAAATTAATTGTTATTATATCACATATTTACTATTTAATTTGTATTTTTTTATTATCTTTTTCTAATTCTTTTAAACTTCTATCTGGTGTCGGTAAATTTTCTGGCATCGTTCCACCTAATCTTTTAATACTTTCTCTTACTTCTTTACCCACCTCATAATGAACAGAGTTCGCAGTGTATTCATTATCTACATTATCTCTTTTTAATTTGGCGTCTGTTTGTGCAATTCGAAATATATTATCAGCAAGTTCTTCGCTTCCCATATTATCCAATATATCTTCTCTATATCTTAGTTTCTTTCTTTTAAAGATATCATCTGCTGTTTCTCCATTATATAAACCTTTATATCCAGCATTATGAAATCTAGCCAAGTCTTTTACTCCACTATTAACTGCAGTTTTATTTAAATTATAATTACCTTTTCTCGCTTGATTTCTTCTATATAGTCTTTTTTCATCTTCAGTAAGCTCATTATACTCTTTTTCAGATAATTCCTGTTTCCTTGTTTGAATTGCAAAATACGTTTGAGCAAGTGCTATTATTTCTTTTCTAGGATCACCGTTTTGTGCAATAAGATAGCATGCGTATCGACTAAGTTTATAATCATCAACACTCCTGGTTCCTCCTTTTCCTAAATTTATCATTTTGCCAACGTTGGCAAAATGATTTTCAATACTTACACTAGAATTACTGCAAGCAGTCTTTGCTTTACTAATTGTATTTTCAAATCTTCTCCATTGAGTATATTCAAAAACAACCTGCAACTCTCTCGCTAACCAATATTCATTACCATTTTCGTCAATATGTTTTATATCTTCAAATACCTTTTCAGTATGTTCTTTTATTTTATTCATATTATTCCTTTCTATGGTGAACATGTTTCTATCTTTAATTGTTCATTCTTTATTTTAAACATAATACTCCAATCTTCATCCGTTCTATATATTACACTATCATTTGGATGCCCATACCTGTTATTTTTACCCACACTAATAATTGAGTATTTAGGATTAACTTCATTAATGAACTCTTTACTTGAACTTGTTTTAGAACCATGATGTCCTACTTTTAAGACATCTATATCTGGTAAATTATACTTATTTAATATTTCTTTTTCAGTAGTAATTGATGCATCTCCCATAAACATAAATTTATAGCCATTAAATTCTGTATAAATAACATTACTATTATCATTTTCATTATCAAATTCTTTTGTTTGTAAAAAATATAATTTGTTTTTATCAATATTTAATTCTTTAATACAACTGTAATGTGGTATCTTCTTTTTATTTAAAACTTTAATTAGTTCTTTCTCTAAATCATTATATTCTCCACAATTAAATATTACTTTCTCAACTTTAAAATTTTCTACTAGATTAATTGCTTCTCCCATATGATCATAATCACCATGTTGTGATATACGTTTATGCACACGAATTTAAATCCTTTATTTTCAAAGAAAAAAGGACTACAAATTAAGTAATTCTTTATTAATTATCTTTTTAATACTTTATTTTTATTTAACAATGGTTGATATATATGGATGACAAAATCATCTTGTAATGTTAAACCTGTAGCTAAATTTTTACTATATCTTCCATTTCCTGCAGGTGAAAAACATATACCATAAGTTTTATATGGTCTATCTATCATTTCATCAAGTTTTTTTGTACACCAAATTTTAAAACAATTATCATTTCTTTCAATGTTTAAACAACTTACAGAAGCAATAGACCATTTATCATCCGGATTATAATAACAATCACTATGCCAAATTAATTTGTTACTATCTTTATAATTTTGTAAAATCTCATCACCAAAATCATAATAATTATTCATAAAAATGTATAACAAATTATATAATTCCATATCTGCCGTAACATTAATTATATTATCAGAATAAAAATACCATATACATTCATCAGTAGAATGATCTATATACATTATCTCATTATTTTCATCATCATAAAAATGTATAGTTTTATGGCTTACGATTTTTTTCATCATATCACCTCATTTATTTCTATTTATTATATCATAATAATTGATATTCTCGAGCAATTATTCTATCATCAGAGCAATATTTTATGACATATTCATTATCCTGTTTGCAAATTATTATTCCTACTGTTTGATTTTCTTCTATAGTTTTAATATTTTTATCTATATAATTCATATATGTCATAATCTGACCCGTGTATTGTTTCTTGAGTTCAGTTATCTTCAATTCTATAACTACATAACATTTATATTTAATATTATAAAGAAGTAAGTCAATATAATTATATCTATCCCCTAATTTTATTTTATATTCATTATCAATAAATGTAAAACCAGAACCAAGTTCTTTAAGAAAAGTAGGAATATCTTCAAGAATTAATTTCTGTAATATTTTTTCTGTTACTATTTCATAGTTTTTATTGTTTTTAATCCTAATTGGATTCTTAACATAATCTACTATACTAGTTTCTTCTTTATTAATTAATTTATATTTTGTATCTTCCGGTAATCTCTCATATTCTTTTAATTATATTTTTTCTCTAAGAGTTCTTACATCAATGTTTTCACTTATGCATACATTAAGATAATATAATAATTGACTTATATCTTTTATAGGTAAAAGTTCCGTATAATGACTCCATGATAATTGTGTCGACATTGTCGACACTTTTTCATCACTAAATACATTATAAAATTGTCTCATTCTAAATAAAGTTCTTTTATTATATTTTTTACCAACTTCTTGAACTAATTTTTTAGAATATTCATCAATTATATTATCTCCATATTTGCCACCTGCTTCATTTAGTAATCTACCTATTTCAAAATATGTAATTACTTTATGTCGTTCTTTCGAGTAATCTTTTACTTTTGAATATACTTCATTATCAATTAATTTATTTTTTATCTCATTATAATAATTCATCTCTACTCCTTTCTATGGTGGACATGTTTCTGTTTGTAATTTATTGTTATTAATCTTAAACATAATACTACCATCTTTATCTGTCCTATATATTTTTGAATCTTCTAAATTATCTAAAACACTATCGTTTGGATGTCCATATCTATTGTTCTTACCTACTGAAATTATTGAATATTTTGGTTTTATTTCGTTAATAAATTTGTTACTCGAGCTTGTCTTACTTCCATGATGTCCCACTTTTAAAACATCAATATTTTTTAAATTATATTTTTCTAGTATATCTTCTTCTACTTCTACTCCAGCATCTCCCATAAACATAAACTTATAACCATCAAGTTCTGTATAAATAACACTTGAATTATCATTTTCATTACCATAATCTTTATTATTCAAAAAATATAATTTATTATCATCTATATTTAATTCTTTAATACAACTATAATATGGTATTTTCTTTTTCTCTAAAGCTTTAATAAGTTCTTGTTCTAGTTGATTAAATTCAGCACAATTAAATATAACTTCATCTACTTTAAAATTTTCAACTAAATTAATTGCCTCTCCCATATGATCATAGTCACCATGAGTTAATATTAAATAATCTATTTTTGCATAACCTAAACTATTTAATAACTTTATAGTCCCATCACTAACAGTTCTATCTTTTATTCCACCAGTATCAATTAATATATTCCTATTCTTATACGTTATTAAACTGCTATCTCCTTGACTAACATCCAAATAGTATACATTTATACTATTATCAATCAAACATTTA
>SFSZ01000055.1 GCA_004563275.1 bacterium | reverse complement strand
TAATATATTCTCTATTTTTTTTATCCAGTATGTCTTCAGATGAAATTAAACAATTAATGAAAGAAGAATATCCAGAATATAACAATAGAAAGTTAAGTGCAAACTATAAACAAGTTAGTCAATTTGTTTATGATTTTAATACTGGAGATTATGTTCTTTCATATGATAAAAAAAATAGAGAATATATTATTGGAATTATAACTTAAGATTATCATGTTTCTGATAAATTATCTATTAAATATAATAAGGAACAATTTTATCAACATGTACGTGATGTCAAATGGATTGGTGTAGCAAATAGAGACGAATTAAATGAAACTACAATCAAATCATTGAATTACCCTAAGACTATTGCCAATATAAACGATAATAAAAATCATATTTTAAACTCTATTAATCAAGGTAAAATAGAATGGCCTGATTTTTATATGGAATTAGCAGATAAATTATTGGAGTATAAAGAAAATAGAACAGAATTAATAAATAAAATCCAAAATATTTTTTCTAATTTAAATTTAAAATTGCCAACACTTGAAAATAATATTGGTGGAAATCCAATAGCACCTTTTGATATTGACCCATTTACAGTTTTTGCTTTATTTAATAAGCAAATTACATATGAAAAACGTTTTAATTTTATAAAAGAATTTAAAAAAGAGTTTTCAATTGAATCAAAAATACCATATTCATTTCATGGAATAGCTGTTGTAAACAACCTTAGTGCTGCTTTTTATCGTTTTAAGAGCCTTCGTGGTGAAAATGATATTCAAAATTTATGGGATTTATTTGAAATTGCTCTAGATTATCCAAATTGTGGACCTGATAAATTTATTGATGTTTATAATGAAGTTAGTAAGCAGTCTGGAATTAAATGGAATATTACAATGGGATTAAATTGGATTAGACCATTTACATTTATGAATTTAGATAAAAATTCAAGAGACATATTATCTACTGATGATATTTTCCAAGAAGAGTTTAGAGATGAAATTAAATCTCTTAAATCACCTATTACTGGTGAGGAATATCTTAAAATATGTGAAACCTGTGCAAATGCAATTGATAGTTCCAATAAATATAAAAATTTCCCAGATTTATCACACTCTGCATACATGTTTAAAATTAAAAATCAAAACGATGAAGATGGAATGGGGGACAATGACGTTAAAACAACTAAATATTGGTTAATATCTGCAGGTGAAGGGTCTAAACTATGGGATGAATTCTATAATGAAGGCATTATTGGAATTAAAATGAGAGGTATTGGTGATTTTGGAAATTATACTGACAAAAATGAAATAAAGATTAAATTCCAAGAGATATTTAATGACGAATCCACACATAAGAACGATGTCCACTGCTGTTGGCAATTTGCACATGATTTACAAATTGGTGATGTTATATTTGTTAAAAAAGGCAGGACAAAAATTATAGGCAGGGGAATTATTGAATCAGATTATTATTACGATGAAAATAAAGAGTATCCCCATATTCGTAAAGTAAATTGGACCCATAAAGGAAATTGGGATTACACAATTGAAAGATTAGCCATGAAAACATTAACTGACCTTACAAATTACACAGAAACTGTTAATAATATCAAAGAATTTTTCATTGATGAAAATGATGACATTGATGATAATGTTCCCGAAATCAAATACCCTGAATATACTCAAGAAGATTTCCTTGAGGAAGTTTATGTAACTAATAATGACTATGAAACATTGAGTAATTTGCTTGAAAATAAGAAAAATTTGGCTTTGTAGAAATCCTTATTTTTCTTGAATTTGTGTTGTTCTGTAAATGTTGTAAATTGTGTTTTTGAGTTTTGTTTCTTTATTGGATAGTTGTAGACTTCTGCTTCTATTGGTTCCATTGAATATTCTTTTGATTACACTAAATATTGATTCTACATTATTTCTTCGGGAATATATTTCTTTTTGGAATGTATTTTTACTTTTTAACCTGTAATGTCCGTTTTTTGCTCTGGATTTTAATGGTATTTGATCTTCTGCTTTTGCTTCTTCATTTATGCATTTTCTGATGAGTTCAGTATCATATGCTCTATCTGCTAGTATGTATTTTGGGTTATATTTCTTTATGTTTCTTATTGCTGCGATTGCGAATCGTGTGATGAAGTATTAATCTACTTTCTACATCAATTGAAATATGGTTTTTTACGTAGCTTTTTCGTTCTTTTCGTCTTATTATTGCGTAATATTTGTCTGCATAGTCGTTAGTAAATCCACTTCCATCTAAAGCAATTATTTCACCATCAATTTGATTATTCAGTAATATTTGTTTGTTTAATTCTTGTAATATTGATGTTGGCAGTCTTTGGAAGAATTTCTGGAGTGTTGTATAATGTGGAACCTTTTTTAAGTGCAAATATTTCTGTATTTTATCAGATAATTCTAATAAATCAGTTATCTGCCTATAAGTGCTTCGCGTGTAGATTTTTACTGCTAAAAGTGTGAATAATGCAGGTTGTGTGAAGTCATGCTTTGAAAAATAGCTTGAATATTTATTTAACACAATTTTTGAGTATTTAAATGTAAATTTAATGAATTTTAACAGTTTATTTGGCTTTATGTCTTTGTTTATTTCTTTAATTTTTTTGAGTGCTGGTTTTTCGAAACCAAAATCCGAAAGATTTAATTGCTTTGAAAACAAAATACAATTTGGAGAATGAGTATTTTCAGTGTTCATATTAATATTTATTCTCCATTTTACTATATATAGTTATATGAAGCTTATTTTTTTAATCAATGTGTAATTTCAACTGTAAAATTAGATTACAAACTTTTCAAATGTTTTTAACAAAATTAAAGCAAAAATATAAAAAAATAGAATTATTAAAAAATTTTTGCAAAAATCAAATAGGATTTCTACAAAGCCTATATTTATAATAAACAAAAAAGGAGTTATTATATGTTTAAAAAAATTATAATTATTTTAATCTTCTTATTATTGGCCATTGGTGTTG
>SFSZ01000008.1 GCA_004563275.1 bacterium | reverse complement strand
GGATATTATTTTATAACACAGATAGATTAAAGTCAAAACAACCCAAGAATTAATCTTGAGTTGTCTTTCTTTATTGTGAACTATTTGGGGTTCACTTCATGACAGATGCTTGTTTTAATCTATAACATATGGATTAGACGCTGTGCCATCTCCCGTAGCCATCACATCTGACGTTAATGATATCACAGGATTTAGTCTGTATTCTGTGACATATCCACCCATGCGATGAAAGCTTGCTGTTTCCTGAATACTATTGTCTATCATAGAATTTTGTACGATAACATCGCCATTTGTTAAAAAATGATTTAATAGCAAACTAATCTCAAATGAAATAAATACCTTATTAGATGTCAGATTTTTGTAGAAGCCTATGTGAATTGCTTCATATATGTTTAATAAAGCAATTGTATCATTAAATGTATCTTCTGAAGAACATTTATATGTTGCAATATCATTATTAAAATTAATTTGTGTTTGGCAAAAATCTGTCGTTTTGATATTTGAGCTATAACTAGATAATTTTTCATCATACCATTGATGTAGTAAGTTCACTGTTGTTTCACTATTTCCAATACTACTTCCATCTAGATAATATTTTACTACAGTCGAACTATTTATATGTCCGCCATAATCGCTTTGATATTCCGGATGATAAGCATATTTTTGATTATTGTTAATTCCTTCAGACAGAATTAATCTTATTGAACTATCTTCATTTATTCTTAAGATTTTCCAGTTTAGTCCGGCAAATTTAACATTATTATTTTCAACATTACCTCTAAAAAAATATGTTGGTTTTCCACTATTCGTATCTGTTGATGAATATAGACCAGCTTTATCACCTGATTCATCAAAACTTGTTGTTAAAGTAGCTTTATCTTGTAATACATTTTGATTATTTGTTCCTAGTATAAGCGTTTTTAATTCTGGTAAGTTTTTCTTTGCTTCTACTTTAGCAAATAAATAATGCATACTTTCTTCATCACCAATAAATGTTAATGTATAACTATGAATGGAGTTTTTTGATGATAATTTTCCATTACCTAGTGATATTTTGTGTTCATTATTTGATTGTGTTATTTCTCCATTTTGAATATCATTTATAGTGGTTCCGTCTTTTCCTTCATTTGTACTTGTTAAAGTATATTTTAAGTCATTGCCAGATGACGCATACATTTTAACGTCTAAATTTATTTTATAATCTTGTTCGGCATTCAAATTACTTGTTACTTTAAATGTTTTTGTTAGAGTTTTTGTTTTAGCAAATGGATCAATATAAACATTTGAGTCACCCGTTAATACTACATCTCCATTTTCATTGATTGAATCTATAACTAAATGGGCTGCAAAACTTTTTCCTTGATATCTATTATCTTTGTCAGTGCCGCTATCATCAAAAAATATCTTTAGTGTATAGGTATGAATTTGGTTTTGACCTTTAGTAAACATTCCTGTACCTAGCACCTGAACTTCTTCGTTATAGAGACCACTTAACAATTCTGTATCTAAAATAGTGGTATGGTTAGTAACTGTAGGAATAACTTCACCATTATTCGATGTATTTTCACTTGTTAGTGTGTAATATAGTCCTGAATTTTCTAAACCGAAATCGTTATTATCAATTGCCATACTTACTCGGTAATACATATTTAAATCTGTTGTATTATTACCTGTTACAGTAAACTTCTTTGTTACCCATTCCTTTTCTCTTGGATAGATATTTTCTACGACAATGTCACCAGATCCGTTATCGTAGATAACGTTCATGGTACCACCTTTTGCAATAATAGTTGAACCACTTTCACTATTTACTGCTGATGTGAAGTATGCATATGTTAATCCACTAAATAACACTGCCAAAGCTAAAACTATAGCTATAATTATTATTTTATTCTTTTTCTCCATGGTTATTATCGCTCCTATTTTTCTATTAAATTGTACAATAATACCCCACCCCAGTCAAGGTTAATGAACGAGAAAAATTTTTCTAGATAAAATCCGGACTAGCGAACGCCACCGGAAAGTTAATTTTGAAAATAGTATCTATTTTAGTGCCAAAAACGGGATGTTACATATGACGGAAAATGGCAAAAAAAAATACACAAGTTAGATTCTTGTGTATTTGGTAAATTTATATTTGATATTATTTTCTTCTAATTCTTTGATTATTTCTTTGGTATATTTTGTTTTATCAAATGTTGGGAAGTAGACATCTGCTTCTTTGGTATCTTCTATTTCTGTTAGATATAGATATTTACAATATGGTAAAAATAATTCATATATTTTGGCACCACCTATTATGAAGCATTCTTCTTCGGCGTTTTTAAGATAATCTAGAACTTCTTCTTTGGTGTGAAATATTATGGCACCATTAACTTGATAATCTTTATTGTTTGTTAGGATTATGTGTTTTCGATTAGGAAGTAAGCCTGGTAATGATTCGAAGCATTTTCTTCCCATGATGATGGTTTTACCTGATGTTTGGGTTCTAAAGAATTTCATATCTTCATGTAAATGCCAGATTAAATCATTATTTTTACCTAGTTCGTTAGATGAACCAATGGCAGCGATTAATGATAGATTATTCATTATTGAGCAAGTGGGAATCTAATTGGTCCCATATGTTTGTAGTCTACTACTTTGATGTCTAGGCAATCTTTTGAGTTGTCGAATTTGAAGAAATCATCGATATCTGGGTTAATCCATAATTTTGGAGCTGGAATATCTTCCTCTGTATCAAATCTATTTATTTGTTCTTTAATTCCATCAACTTGGTTAACATAGATATGAGCATCTTTAATTGACCAATCTATTGTTCCTGGTTTTAAGCCGGTAACTTGAGCAATTAATGATAAAAGAGTTGCATATTGGGTTACGTTAAATGGTAAGCCTAGAGGAACATCACAGCTTCTTTGATGTACCCATAAATTTAGGTAGCCATCAGTTACATCCCATTCACTACTCCATACGCATGATGGTAGAACTGCTGTGTCTAAATAATCATTTTGCCATAAGGTCATAACCATTCTTCGATCGGTTGGATTTTCTTTGATTGTTTTGATTAGGTTTTGAGTCATTTGGAATTTATTTACGATATAACCATAGGCAGTTCCAATGGTGTGTTCAAATCCTTCTGGGAATTGTTTAACGATATCTTTTTTGACATATTTGCCGTTTTCCATAACGTTTTGAGTAGCATGCCATGCGCCATCATCAGCAATTTCCCATTCATCCCAAATATGAACATTTCTTTCTTGTAACCATCTTACGTCGTTACTTTGAGCTTGATAAATCCATAACATTTCTAGAATTGCTTGTCTAAAAAATAATTGTTTTGTTGCTAGAACTGGAAATTCTTCTCTTAAGTCAAAATGTAAGTGATATGAAGGTATTTTGATGGTATTTACACCGGTTCTATTTTCTACTTCTTTTCCCTCTTTTAAGATTTTTTTACATAATTTAATATACTCTTTATCCCATTTAGTCATTTTTAATTACCTTCCTTCTATTTATAAATTGGATATTTTTTTGTTATATTTAATACTTTTTGTTTCAAAGTATATAACACTTGTTCATTATCTTTATTATCAAGGGCTTTGACAATAATTTGACCGATTTGTTTAAAGTCTTCTTCAGTTAAACCCCTGGTTGTCATGGCAGCTGAGCCTAATCTTAGCCCCGATGTTTTGAATGGACTTTCGGTTTCTTTTGGTATGGTATTTTTATTGGTTGTTATATTGATTTGATCTAAGATGTTTTCCGCTTCTTTACCGGTTAGATTAAATTTTGATTTAACATCTATTAATAATAAGTGATTATCGGTTCCACCTGAAATTACTCTTACTCCTTGTTCTTTTAAGGAATTTGCTAAAGCTTTAGCATTTTTAACAACGTTTTCAATGTATATAACAAATTCTGGTTCTAGAGCTTCTGAAAAGCATTGAAGTTTAGCAGCGATAACATGCATAAGAGGTCCACCTTGAATTCCCGGAAAGATGGTTTTATCGATTTTTTTAGCAATTTCTTCATCGTTTGTTAGGATTAAGCCACCTCTTGGTCCTCTTAAGGTTTTATGCGTTGTTGTTGTTACAACATCGGCATAAGGAAATGGTGATGGATGGGCTTTAGCGGCAACTAAGCCAGCAATATGAGCCATATCTACCATTAAGTATGCCCCTACTTCATCGGCTATTTCTTTAAATTTTTTAAAATCTATTAATCTTGAATAAGCACTTGCTCCAGCAATAATCATTTTTGGTTTTGATTCTAAAGCTATTTTACGAACATTTTCATAGTCGATTGTTTCGGTTTCAGGGTCAATTGTATAACTTACGATGTTATATTCTTTACCACTAAAATTCATAGGATGTCCATGGGTTAAATGACCACCATTGGATAAATCCATACCAAGAACAGTATCCCCAATATTTAATAAAGCTTTATAAACGGCCATGTTAGCATTTGATCCGGAATGAGGTTGTACGTTAGCGTATTTACATTTAAATAATTTGCAGGCATATTCAATTGCCATAGTTTCAATTTGATCAATATATTCACAACCACCATAATATTTTTTCCCTGGATAACCTTCAGCATATTTATTGGTTAGGATACTTCCTTGTAGTTTTAAAATGTCTTTTGATACGTAATTTTCACTGGCAATTAATTCAATATTTTCTTCCTGTCTAGTTGCTTCTTGTTTTAGTAATTTGGATAGTTTACGATTCAAAATAGGGTTCCCCCTCCTTGTTTTTTAATGTGACTATAACTTTTATCGGTGGCAATTCTTCCTCTTTGGGTTCTTTTAATAAATCCTTCTTGCATTAGATATGGTTCAACAACATCTTCTAGGGTTGATACTTCTTCACCGATTGATGATGCAATGGTTTCAACACCAACTGGACCACCATTAAATTTATTTATTAAGCTTTCTAAATATTCAATATCAACTTGATCTAGTCCATATGTATCTACTTTTAAGCGTTCTAAGGCTTCTTTGGTTGTTTCAATAGATATTTCACTTTCACCTTTTACTTGGGCAAAATCTCTTACTCTTTTAAATAATCTATTGGCGATTCTTGGGGTTTTACGACTTCTTTTTGCTAGTTCTAAGGCTGATTCGTCGGTAATATTCATTTCTAGAACTTTACTGGTTCTTTTAATGATTTCTTTTAGTTCTTCTTCAGAGTAATAGTTTAACTTAGACACGATACCAAAACGGTCTCTTAAAGGGGCGGAAATATCTCCTGCTCTAGTGGTAGCTCCAACTAATGTAAATGGTGGAAGGTCTATTTTGATGCTTCTACTTGAACCTTCTTGGCCTACTACAATATCTAATTCAAAATCTTCCATTGCTGGATAAAGTATTTCTTCAATGAACTTAGGAATGCGATGTATTTCATCAATAAATAAGACATCTCCTGGTTCAAGTGTTGATAAGACAGCAGCTAGATCACCACTTTTTTCTAGGGCTGGTCCAGTTGTAGTTTTAATGTTGGTTCCAAGTTCATTAGCAATAATATGTGCTAAAGTGGTTTTACCTAGTCCTGGAGGGCCATATAGTAAAACATGATCTAAAGCTTCATCTCTCATTTTAGCAGCTTCAACAAAAACTTTAATATTTTCTTTTACTTCATTTTGACCAATATATTCACCAAAATGTTGTGGTCTGATATTAGTTTCAAATTTATCTGATTCTAGTTCTTCACTTGTTATAATTCTTTCCATTTAAAACTCCCCTTCTAGATATTTTTCTAAATATAACCAATTATCAAATGTTGGATATTTACTTGCTGGTTCTCTAACACTTTTAAACTTAATTGGAATGATTCCATAATCAATAGCACTATCTAAATTTTCTTCACGATCATCAATTAAAATATCAATATTATTATTTTTACAGTCTAATCCTTTATTGATTGAGGAAAATATCATGTCATCATAAGGAATGTTATATTTCTTAAAATAATCTTTAGTTATTTTTTCATGATCATATTTTAATTCTGAACCTCTAGCGGTTATGATTATTATTTTATATCCTTTATCTTTTAATCTTTTAATTACTTCAATAGCATGTTCTTTAGGTAAACATTCTCTTTGAATTGTTTCTAATCTTTCTTTAGCAAAGTTAATTGCTCGCTCAGTTTTTCCTTCATATAATTCGTCGTAAGGAATATATTCAATATGATTTATTAGATATTCTTCAGCTTTATCAAAGGTATTAGTGATAGTATCATCGATATCTATTCCAATTGTTTTTATGTTACTCATTATGATACTTCCTTTCACTTCTATCTAAGCATTAATTTTAAAGCTTCTTTTATTTGATCTTCTAATCTTAATTCTTTATTTACTTTAGGTAATATTTTATTAATATCAGCAGTTTTATAGCCTAGGTTTTCTAGAACTTCAACTAATTCAGTTGATTCAGTAGAATCTCCTTCGACGTTAGCTAATTTACCTTTTAAATCAAGAATCATTTGTCTTGCTAGTTTATCTCCTACTTTAGGGAATTTCTTTAAATAAAGAACGTTTTCCCTGTCAATAGCATCTTTGATTCCATTTACTGAACCGGTTGCTAACATTGGCATAGCAGTTTTTGGTCCTAGTCCTTTAACGTTAATTAATTTTAAGAATAATTCTTTTTCATCCATACTAATAAAACCATATAATGAGTTTTCATTTTCATTTATATAGTTATATGTATAAATTAAATATTCTTTATTTTCTTCATATGAATATGGATTAGCTACAAAGATAATATATCCTATTCCATTATTATCTATAATTATATAATTACTTGTTACATAAGTAATTTTTCCTTTTATATATCCGTACATACTTTCCCACCTTATATAATTATAACATAAGTAGATATGTTCTCCTATGTTTATGATGTAAATTTACATTAATTTTTATTAACCATTTTGAGCCTATTTGAGTACACTATAGTAGATACAAAGGAGGTTTTAATATGTATTACTATGGATATAATGGTGGTTATAATCAAGGTTATGGTTCTCCATGTTGTAATGCCGGTTATGTAGGAAATACTCAAGGTTATGGTCTAGGTGCTGCTTTATGGATTGTATTATTTATTTTACTTGTAATTATCATTGGAGCTGGTTGGAGTTGGGGCGGCAACAACAATAATAATTTTAATAACTAAAAAAAGAAAGTGCAAAAACTTTCTTTTTTTATATCTTATTTGGTACATCGATAGCTAAAATATTAAGTAAATATTTATTGGTATCATGTACTAATTTAATTAAGGAAATATAACTTTCTTTTTTAGTTTCATCTGGTTCAGTAATTACTTCGTGATTTGAATAGAAAGCATTAAATGAACTAGTTAATCTATAAAGATATTCACATATTTCATTTAAGGTTCTTGTGGCCATGGATTTTTCAATTGTGTTTCTTAAATTTAATAAGTTAATAATTATATCTCTTTCTTCACTAGTTGAAATTAATTTATATTCGTTAGGAATAATATTTTCTTTTTTGGCTTTATTTAATAATGATGACATTCTTACGGTACTATAAAGTAAATAGGTTCCAGTTTTACCATTGATATCACTAAATTTAATTGGATCAAAGATGTAGTCACTTGCTCTATTTGGTAAAAGATCAGCATATTTAATAGCAGCAATTGCTAATTTTTCAGCTAATTCGTCTTTTTCTTCTTCAGGAATATTATCTTTAATCACTTTTCTGGTTTCAGTACTTACTAGTTTAATTAGTTCTCTTAAACTCATAACACCACCATCTCTGGTTTTAAATGGTTTTCCATCGGTTCCATTAAGGGTTCCAAAACCAAACCATTCTAAATCGATATCATCAGGAACAATATGAGTTTTATGAGCAGCACGGAAAGCTTGAACAAAATGTAATTCTTGTCTGATGTCAGTTAGATAAAAATATTTTTTAGCATCGAATCTTTTAACTCTTGAATAAAGAGTTGCTAATTCGGTTGTGTCATATAATACTCCACCATTACTTTTAATTAAGATAACTGGTGGGATTTCTTTTTTATCAGTTTCTTCTTTAACATCAATTATGGTTGCTCCATTACTTATTTCAGTTAAATTATTATCTTTAAGATATTTTAATAATTCTGGAATATAATCATCAGCATCTCTTTCACCTTCATGTAAATCGAATGTTGCATTTAATTTTTTATAGATGTCTTTAATATCATCCATTGATATTTTAGTGAAGGCTTGATATAAATCGTAAATACCTTTAGTTTTATTTTGAAGAGCTACTGTTAGTTCTCTAGCTTCATTAAGATAGTTTTCATCTTCTTTAGATTTACTGCTTGCTAGTGGGTATATTTCATATAGGTCTTCTAATGATACTGGGCTTTCGGTAGGATACTCATCTAGATTAGGATTAAAGAATGGTGAATCTGGGAAACGATGTTTTATTTCACAGATTATTAATCCCATTGGTCTACCCCAGTCACCATAGTGAACATCACTTATGGTTTTATAACCTACGGCTTCACATAATCTTTTTAGTGCTTCTCCGATATTAGGACTTCTTAGATGACCAGCATGAAGAGCTTTGGCAACATTGGCACCACCATAATCTAAAAAGATAGTTTCATCAGTATCGATATGATATGTGTTGATACTAAAGTCTTTAATAACTTCGTTCATGTAATTAATTAAGGCTTTATCACTTAATTTTAAATTTATAAATCCATTGACATTTGTGACAGTTTCAAATAAATCTTCTTTTGATAGTTCTGCTGTTATTTCATCGGCGATTTGTATTGGATTTTTATGATATTTTTTAGCTAAATTAAAGGCACTATTGTATTGGTAGTCACCAAATTCTGGTCTCCCACTTACGATAATTTTAACGTCGTCTTCGTAGCCTAATTTAGTTATTAGTTCTTTGATTAAATTTTCAATTTTAATAATTAAATTCATTTTTAGTTCTCCTTTTTAATTACAATTTATAGGAATATAATAACATAATTATGAAAAGAAAAAAAGGTTAGATAAAACTAACCTATTCTAAAACTCTTGATGTTGTACAGTGGTCATTACTTATACAGTCTGAACATGATTGTGCTGTGTAATAAAAGGCAGAATAACATGTAATATAATATTTTTTACCATTTGGCTCTACACTACTGGAAACCTGATACCAACCATAATTATGAGTTCCATCAGATTTGGTAAAATTTGATTCTCCCCAGAATGAACTATACGTTACGGTACTATTCTTAATAATATTGTAAATATTTTTAGGTCCAGCTGGTTGATTACGACAAATTAGAGCTGATAATAAAGAACCTGCATCATCTCTAGTTCTTACTTTTAGAGTGCCATCATATTGTTTTAATACATACCAGCAGTAATATTTATCTCCATTGGAATTAATAGTTATTGTTATAGTTACAGCGTTTGATGCATCAGAAATTAATCCACTTGAATTTTTAACATATGCTTTATAAGTATAAGTGCCGGCGGATGAGAATGTTAGAGTTATTGTGCCAGATGTTGTAGATGTTGTAGTAGATGTCCAACAATCTGAAGATGCGGTTGGAGCAGCAGAGGCAGTTGAAAGGATACAATATGCTGTGACATCTTGTCCACTGGTCCACTTAGCTGTTAGGGTTGCATTGTTTCCAATTGTTGTTTGGCTTGTACTTGTTGATAATGTAGGTGCGCTAGGCTTTGTTGCTTTGATTTCACCATAGTCTTCATTGGAAGCAGCAGATACTTCTCCGTAAATGTTTTTAACGTATGCAACATAATAGTATTTGCCTGGACTTCCAGTAATTTCAAATGAAGAGTTTCCAGTAGTTTTATTGGTCGCAACACTATTCCAACAGCTTGATGATGTTGTTGGTTTGATTGAACCTTCTTTTACAACACAAAAGGCATTAACGTTTTCATTTCCAGTCCAACTAACTTTTGCGGTTATGCTTCCGCCACTAGTTACACTATATGGATTAATATAAAGTGTAGGAGCAGTTGGAGTTGTATCAATTACTTCAGCAAATGATGGATTAGATACGGGAGATATTTTACCTGATGTGTTTTTAACGTATGCAACATAATTATATTTTCCAACATCACCATTTAATGTAAGTGATCTTTTTACACTGTTAATAGTTGTGGAAACAGTTGTCCAACAACTTGATGAACCAGTTGGTGCTGCGGCTGATTCTAATTGAACACAGTATGCACTGACATTTTGACCACTAGTCCAAGTTATATCTGCATTAACAGTGCCACCTTTTCTAGCTTGATAAGGATTAGAAATATTTATAGTTGGAGCATTAGGAATTGATGCTGATAAGTTTATAGTTAAAGCATCACTTCTAGCTACATTGCCAGCAGAATCTTTGGCATAGAAATACCATTTTGTATTACCTAAGGTTGTAATAGTTTTATCATAGCTTACTGAAGATTTAGCAGTTGACTCTGTGCTCCAGCCTGATGATGATGCTATTAAATTCGCATTTTCACTAAACATATATTGCACTACTCCACTTAATTGGTCTTCAGCAGTGCCTGTTATAATTGTACTTCCTTCACTATATGATGGACTTAAACTAACAACTGGTGGAGTTTTATCTACCTTAACGGTTACATTACATTCCCCTTCATTTCCAGCATTATCATATACTAAGAATGTATCATCTAACTTATCACTAGTATAAGTTTTAGTTGTAGTTTCTTCGACACATCCACTTAATGTATCATTACATTTAGTAGTAATAGTTCTATTTTGATTAGTCCATGAAGTTGGAGTGTTATTTTGGGTACAGGTAGGTTTAATTTGATCTGAATATACATTTAAGATACATTCAGTTTTATTACCGGCTTTATCTTGAATAGTAACAGTTTTTGTTTTCATGTTTATTAATGGTGATTTAGGTTGAGTTACATTTAAGCAACCACCAGCATCATTACATCCAACAGAAAAGTCTGTTAAGCCTTCATAACGCCAAGGAGCATTGGTTTCTCTATTTCCAGTTATTACACAAGTTGGAGCGACGTTATCAACAACGACAACATTTCTTGTTTTTCTTTTCCAAGTGTTTTTATTTTTTAGTTTATAATTATAAGTTATACGGTAAGTTCCTGGTGATGTTGTATATATTTTTCCTTGATTACAGTTAATATTTTGATAATTGCCATCTGATCCTTTTGATGTTATATAATTATGATCGAATGAACCTGTTTCACTATTAACATATGATAAGTTACTTGTTCCTAAGTCATGAAAGCAATAATCAGTAATTGAATTATCACCTAAATTAATATAAATGTCTAAGGCTTGAAGATAATCATCTTCTTTGTCATATGGATAATCGATTTTTATAGTTCCATTAGCATCATAACTTATTTTAATTTTTTGACTTTTATCAACTTTTTCATTGGTGCTTGGATCTATAGTATTTTCACTAAGATATCCGCCATTAGTTAAATCTTCAATGGTTATTGTTACAAAACCTTTATCTTTACTTAGATTATTTACAATATTACTATTATTGGTTGCATATAGATTAGCAGATGATTTAATTTTTTCAACAAATTCTTGTTGTTCTTTTAGTTTTTGAGATTTAAGTGTTCGATTTAAAGATATTCCTATTGTTATGGCAAATAAGCTTAATAAACCGATTGCAATTACTAATTCAATTAGTGTAAATCCTTTTTTATTTTTCATACCATCACTCTATTCTTTTATAATTATATCAAAACAATTTAATTAAAAAAAGAGATATTTAATCTCTTAGGGCATTTGTAATAATATTTTCAATTAAAAGAACATTGGTAATTGGTCCGATACCACCTGGTACTGGTGTGCACATTGAAGCTTTGTCTTGGATGCTTTCAAAATCAATATCCCCTACCATTTTGCCATCTTCAAAATTGATTCCGACATCAATAAGAATTGCATTTTCTTTAATATAATCTTTAGTTAAGAATTTTGCTTTACCGATTGCCATGACTATAATATCTGCGGTTTGAAGTTCTTCTTTTAAATTAGTGGTTTTAGAATGACATATAGTAACAGTTGCATTCTTTTTTAGTAATTGGAAGATTAATGGTTTACCAACAATATTACTTCTTCCCATAATAACAACTTTTTTACCTGTTATATCGATATTATAGTAATCTAATACTTCAATAACGGCTTTACTAGTACATGGGATGTTTGCGTCTTCTTGTCCTAGCATTAATTTACCGGCATTGATAATGTTTAGTCCTTCAACATCTTTATGAGCGGGTAATTCATTAATTAATGAAGCACATGTATGTGGTAAAGGTTCTTGGAACATAATACCAGTTATTTCAGGATTATCTTTAACTTCATTAAAATTATTTTTAAATTCAGTTTCATCTTTAGCCATTAATAATTTAAAGGCAATATTATATTTAGCACAGTTTTTTTCAATTCTACCAATATAAACATTGCTGGCATCATCACCTTCAATACCTAAAACTGCTAAACAAGGTTGCTTGGTTAATTTAGCTTGTTTTTCAGTTATTCTTTCAATTATTTTTTCAGTTACGGGTTTTCCTTCTAATGTGATCATTTTACTCTCCTTTATATTTGTTTTCTATTTCTAATAATGTTTGATTAAAATTATTTTTGATTTCTTCATTTTGGATGCCACCTAAGTTAATATAATAGTTTTCATAACTTGATTTAATGGCTGCTTCACTTAAGTATAAGCAAATATTATAATCACTTGATAACATTTTATTTCCAACTTTAGATATTTCTTTAGATAATTCTTTAGTTTGATATGCAAGAGATATAACTTCTAAAGCAAATTCTACAGCTTTAGTGCATATTTCTTCATAACTTTCTGAATCTTCTTTTCTAGTTTTATATTTTGAAAGAAGTTCTTCTAAGATGTCATTATCTTGATCAATTGAATTAAGTGATTTTTCTTTATTTATTTGAGCTTTTGTAAGAATATCTTTTACTTGGGGTTCAACTTCTTGATATTTAGGTTTACCAATTGTTAGGTTACAACTATAGATTATTAGACTATTAATTGTTGATAGAACTACACCAACTACGCTTCCTCCAGCAATATGGGTATTAGGGTTTTCTAAATCATTTAAGATGTCTTTTAATTTATTTTGATACATTTAACTCTCCATTACTTCTTTTATTTTTTGTTTTGCTTCGGCAACTGATTCTTCGTTTGGTTCCATAACGTAAACATTGTAGTTACCAGTTGAATATGTTTTTTTGCTCGCTCCTGTTCCAGTTACAGCATAAGTATCTATTTGCCATTTAATATTTTCATTAAGTTGCATATTAATTAATTTAGTGATTGTATCTTGGTCAACATTAGTAATTAAACCTTTGGATAGATCTTTTAAGATTGTATTATATTTAGTTATAGTATTTGAACTACTTAAAGCTTTAGTCATCATGGCTTTTAGGATTTGTTGTTGATGTAATTGTCTAGCATTATCGCCTTCTTTATATTGATATCTGTTTCGAGCATATGTTAGAGCTTGTTCGCCAGTTAATTTTTGAGTGCCATATTTGATGTAGGTAACGTTATTGCCGTTTTCTCTTTTAGAGTTATCTGTGCATACATAACCAGAGCCACAATCAATTCCTTGACTATAACGATAGTCTGGTTTTTCGACGTCTACGGTAATGCCACCTAAGTTATTAATTATTTTAACAAATGAAGTAAAGTTTACTCTAGCATAATAGTTAACATCGACACCATAAAGGTTACCTAAAGTTTTAGAGCTTTCTTCTACTCCGTAAATACCAGCATGAGTTAATTTATCTTTAGCATTTTTAGTAGCTAGAGTAACATAATAATCTCTTGGCGTACTTAGTAGTAAGATTTTACTGTTATCTGGATTTACGAAAGCTAAAACATTTACATCACTTCTTGCTGATTTACGAACAGTTCCAGATGTATCTACTCCACTTAAATAAACAATAAATGAATCTTTAGTTACGTCTACTTTTTTAAATTTATTCATAGTTTTAGTTTTGACATCGATTGTATCTAATACTCTTAATTTAGTGTCAGGATGTTCATCTAAGAAAATATCCATTAAAGCTTCTTGCATAATAAGTGCAACATTTTCATCATTTAAAACTGAGTTGATGGCATCAGTTTGAGATTCATAATCTACTTTATTAAATTTAATCATGTTTTCTAGTAATGATACGGCAGTTTTAACATTTTCTTCATTAGGATTAAATACTGCAATGTTTCTTCTTTTAATATCATTAACTGTTTTAAAAGTACTATCTTCTTTAACATAAATAGCATAACTTTCTGATCTTACCCCATTATCGAAGATATCATTAAAGAAATCAATCGTACCAAAAGCATAGAATATTCCTAAAGCTTCAATAGCCAAGATGAGAACTGATGCAATAGTACAAATCATTTTAGCAAATATTTTAGTTTTCTTGTTTAAGAAAAGTGCGATTACTAAAGTTAATAATCCTACAACAATTATGGCAGGAATTAGGTATTTATTTGGTAATACATTAAAGTATATAATTACATTTACTGCTAGTACTGTAATAAATACTAAAATAAAAGATAATATTTTATAAAATTTATTTGTAGTCTTTTTTCGTCTTTTTGCCATATTTATCGCCTCTTCAATAGTTTACCATAATAAATATAATAAAAAGTCTTTTGTGTAAACAAAGGACTTTTTATTTGACAAATAATTTCTTTCTTTTTAAGATTCCAATGATTATTGGAAGTAAAATTACTAAATATATATACCAATAGTTAAATTTAAATAGGAAATTAACTAAAATTATTAATAAACCAAAAATTGAATAGAAAATATAAATTAGTTTATCAAAGAATAAATACATTAAGATAGATGCAATTACATATATTCCACTTAAAATCCATACGGTATATTTTGTAATATTTTGAACTTTTTGACCTTTGGTTGTATTACTTGCTTTCTTTGATTCAATCTTAATAATATCATCTAAAGCATTTACATTTGATTTATGTAAGAATAAATCTACTCCAACGTGTTCTTGAGGTAAAGTAACTCTGACATTTACTTCTTCTTTGATGGTTGGAAAATAAACGTAGGCACCAGCTTTATTACCGTTTTCATAAGTTATTTCTCTTAGGGTACCACTTTGATTACCATGCATCCAAAAGTGATATAAATCATCTTTGGTTGGATAAGGTAAGATTACTCTTAAATAAGTAGCTTCAGAATTATATTTTAGATTTTTAAAAGTATAGTTTAATTCTTTAACATCATTATGTTTTACTACTACATTAGTTACTGCATATTGAAAAAAGAACGCTACTTTCTTTTTTTTAACCGGATAGAAGATTTTTAAGTTACCTGTACCATCTTCATTATCGTGAAATGTATATGTATTATTTTGAGGATTATCTAAATCTAATTCACTAAAGGTTTTAGTTACTTTTGAATCTAAAGTATTAAAATCAAATGTATCTTTATCCCCTACTTCAAAAGCTGATACTCTAGAAATACTTATACCTTGACCGTTATAAATAGTTCCATTATCTAATTCAACAGTTTTATTATCCCAAGCTTTTTCTCCAAAGCTATAATAATTTAATTTGCGAGATAAAAAATCTGTTGTACCTTCAATTATTACTAATTCTTTAACGTTTAGGGCTCCACCTATTTCTATTTCACTATCAATATAGTGATTTATTACTTTATAGCCATCAGCATTAACTATAAAAGGAGTTAATAAAGCTACTATTAAGAATGTCATTATTTTTTTCATGCTATCACCTTTTAAATGATAACATTTAATTTTTTTGTTGTAAAGTAATGATAAGCAAAAATATACTTGGAAAAATAAGTAATGTTTCAAGGTGAGTAAATATTTCTTTTAGGTAATTTAAAAGATTACCACCAATGATAAATGTATTTAGATAGATAATCCAAAACATTAATGAATAACTAATTAGAAATAAATATATGATTATTTTGATTAATCTTTGCATAATAAATTTTATGATAAAAAAAGTATCTTATGAAGATACTTTAGCTTTATAATATACTTTTTGAGGTTCTAGAGTTATACCTTTTTGTTTATATAATTCTGAAACTGTAACAATGTTATAACCTTGTTCATGGAAGTATGGAACTAAGATTTTTACGGCTTCAAGTGTTGTTTTATATAAATCATGGAAAAGGATAATATCACCATCTTTAGTTTGAGCTTTAGTTAATTCGACGATTTTTTCGGTATTTCTGCTTTCCCAATCTCTGGTATCAACACTCCATTTAATAATAGGTTTATCGATAACGGCTTTAATTTTGTCATTTGCTAAACCATATGGTGGTCTTATTAATTCCATTGTTTGACCAGTTATACTATAAAATAAATCATTATTATCAGTTAATTTTGATTTAGCTTTATCTGGTTTTAATTTATTTAAATTTGAATGATCTGTTGTATGATTTCCTACTTCAAAACCACGTTCAACTACTTCTTTAACAATATCGCTTTGAGGTCTAATCATATAACCTACTTGAAAGAATGTTGCTTTATAACCATATTCATCTAAGACATCCATAATCTCTGATGTGTATTTACTTGGTCCATCATCAAAAGTAAAGGAGATTACTTTGTCATAATTAACTTTAGTAGTAGTCATAGGAACGTAATCAGTGTCTTCTTTAAATTTAAGGTTGATTACTTCTTTTAATTCATTATAGTTAATTTCAAATTTATCGATTTTGTTTTCTTCAATTAAAATAAGTTCTAGAGAATTATCTTTAAGAAAATATTTATAATTATTAAATACTAATTTATCGGGAGTAACATTTAGTTTTTTATTTGAAATATAAGTTTTAACTATTTCTTTTAGTTTTTCTTGATTAGTTATTAGTTTATCTAAACTTATTGAATTACCTTCTTGATCAAAGATAAAACTATCATAAGATGTTATTTTGTTTTTAGTGTATTTATTAAATAAGATACTTACATATTTATCTACATAATTAATTTGATAATCTATTTTATCAGCATATCCTTTTTTGATACCTTTTAAATAATTATTTATTTGAATATTAATATCATTATTTTTAAAATATGGATATGTGACATCTACTGTTTCTATTTTAGTATCTTTTTTTAAATATAGATAATGATTATTAGTACTTAAAGTTCCTACCTTTATTATTAAAGATAAAATAACTATTATTAACATTAAAATTAAATATAAAATTGTTTCATTTTTACTGCTCATTTTTACCTCACATTTTTATTATAACTCTTTTTGAATTATTTAAAAATGGTTTAGAGTGTTTATCTAGAAATTTTACGTTTTTAACAAAAAATTATTGCACTTATTTGGTTATTATGTTATATTTAAGAAGTCATGTGGATCTTTAGCTCAGTTGGTTAGAGCTCCCGGCTCATAACCGGTTGGTCGTAGGTTCGAGTCCTACAAGATCCACCATTTTTTTTGCAGGTATGGCGGAATTGGCAGACGCGCTAGACTTAGGATCTAGTGAAGCAATTCGTGCAGGTTCAAGTCCTGTTACCTGCACCATCTGATAATTAACTTGCTTAGGCAAGTTTTTTTATTGATAAAAATAATATTTTATGGTATTATGTAAATAGCAAGAAAACTTGCATAAGATAAAAAAAGAGGAACATTTAGTTCGCAAGTGAATGTCGCCTCTGAATTATGAGTTTGACACTCTATCAATGCTGAAGAGTGTCTATTTTTTTATTTCTAGTACCAAAAAGGTAGTAAATAGCAAAATGATAGCAATGAGCTTTAGAACTTTTATTATAAAAGTTTTAGTTTTCATATTTATCTACCTCCTTTCTTTTTCAAGATTGGAGGACGACACTCACATCAAATGTTCCTGTTTACATTATATCAAACAATTGTATTGTATATAATAATTTTTATTGATATAGATATAGTTTTTTTATATTATGTATTTAGCAATTAATTTTGCATAAATTAAAAAAGGAACATTCAATTTTTGCATGTTGAGTGTTGCCAATTTAAGTTGGTCCACCTAAATCATTGCTGAGTTAGGTGGATTTCTTTTATATTAATACTATAAATAATAAAAGAATGATAATTATTACAAAAGATAGTATTAAAAAAATAGTAATGAGTTTATTCATTACTACTTATTTTGTAACATATTTAATAGATCAATTTTAAACATATCTTTTTCAGCGTTAGCTTTACTAATCATAACGCCTTTATATGTAGTTAATTCAGCCATATGACCTTCTAATAAAATATCTGAAGGTGTAATTGTATCTAGCATAACTACATTTTCTTTTTTATAAACAATATAATGTAATTTAATATCACCATGAACTTGACTAAACATATGGTCACTTGGTAATTTTAATTCATAAGTTTCTGTATTTTCTTTTTTATTTTTAGAAATAAGTTCTCCTAAAAACTTACCATTTCTTAACGATGGATAATATTCAAAGTTTAATTTCTTAAAAGCAAGCATATTATATTTCTTTAATGCTCTTTCTAACTTTTTATATTCATTTTCGTTAATATAATCTAGAATAAATCCTTTCATAATAATAACCCCCTAAACCCTTAATGTGACTACATTATAGCATAATTAAGAGCTTTTGTCAAATTTGTGTATACTTATACTTTAGATGTGGACTTTAATTTTAACAAATTATAGATTTTTAGTCAATAAAAAAAATACTAATTTTAGTATTTCTTAATCAAATATAGATTTATCTTTTACTAGTTCGCATTTTCCTTCTCCTGGTTTATCTCCAGGAACATATTCTTGACCAACAATTGGGCATGAGGTTTTGGTTATGGCATCTTTTAAGAAACCGCCAAAATAATTTACTAATGCGATTATTAGTACTGTTACAACTCCAATGATTACTACATATTCGACTAGGGCTTGTCCCTTGTGGTTTAATCTTTTCATTAGTGTTCACCTATTATTATTATCATATTTTTTTGTTAATTTGTCAATTATATTATATAATTATAGTGGTGAGTAAATGTTAAGGATTGTTGAAGCTAAAACGTTTAAAGATAAACTTATTGGTTTTATGGGAAAAGAACATATTGATTATGGTTTATTTTTTAGGAATGTTAACTCTATTCATACTTTTTTTATGAAGGAGTCGATAGATATTGTTGGTTTAGATAAGAATATGGTTGTTAGAGAGGTTTATTTTAATGTTTCTCCTAACAAAATTATTTTCTTGAGGAAATCTAAGCATACGTTAGAATTACCTAAATTTGGGGCTAAAAACTATAAAATTGGGGATTTTTTAAAGATATAAGAGAGTTTACTCTTTATTTTTTTGGACTTTTTTGTTAAACTATATACGTTATTGAAAGGGGTGCCTATTTTATGGAATTACCAAATATTAAGATTTTAGATGAATCTAATAAGATATTGCATAAGAAATCTAGTAATGTTACTTTTCCATTAGATGAAGAAACTAAAAAGTTAATTGATGATTCTTTAACTTATTTGGAGATGAGTCAAATTGAAGAATATAGTGAAAAGTATGATTTAAGACCAGGTATGGGTTTATCTTTTGTACAAATAGGTATTTTAAAAAGAATATTTGTAGTGTCTGAGGAGATTGAAGAAGGTAAATTTAATAGATATGTTGTAATTAATCCTCGTGTTAAAAGTATGAGTGAAGAATTAATTTATGTTGGTGAAGGTGAAGGTTGTTTAAGTGTTAACCGTGAGGTTGAAGGTATTGTGCCTAGACATGCAAGAATAACTGTAGAAGCTTATGATGAAAATGGTGATTTATATGATATTAGAGTTCGTGAAGATGTGGCAGTAGCTTTTCAACATGAATTAGATCATTTAGATGGTATCTTATTTGTTGATAAAATTGATAAAAAAAATCCTTATAAAAATAAGGATCTTATGAGAGAGATTTAGGTCTCTCTTTTTTTATCTTTTAGTTTCGATTTGGTAATCATCTTCTAAGGAGAATTCAACGTTTTCATTAATCCAATCTTTACGTGGTTCAACTTCATCTCCCATTAGGACGCTTACTCTTTTTTCAGCTAAAACGGCATCAGAAATATCAACTTTAATTAAGTTACGATGTTCAGGGTCCATTGTTGTTTCCCATAATGGAGTTGGATTCATTTCACCTAAACCTTTATATCTTTGAACTTTATAGTTAGTTTTGTTTTTAGTACAATCTTTTAATTCTTCATTAGTCCAGCAATATTCATGTTTATTACCATACTCTACTTTATAAAGAGGTGGCATGGCAATATATAAGTGACCATGTTCAATTAATGGTTTCATGAAGCGATAGAAGAATGTTAATAGTAAGCATTGAATATGGGCACCATCATCATCGGCATCGGTCATGATTATGACTTTGTCATAATTTATATCTTTAATATCAAAGTCTGGTCCATACCCTGCTCCAATACAATGAATCATAGTATTTATTTCTTCGTTTTTGAAGATATCTGCTGTTGAAGCTTTTTCAGTATTAATTATTTTACCTCTTAATGGTAAGATGGCTTGAAATTTACGGTTACGAGCTTTTTTAGCGGTTCCTCCGGCTGAATTTCCTTCGACGATGAATAATTCGTTTATTTTAGGATTTCGAGCTTGTGGAGGGGTTAATTTACCACTTAAATTACGTGCTTCATTCTTTTTACTTTTGCCATTACGAGCTTCTTCTCTAGCCTTTCTGGCAGCTTCACGAGCTATTTTACTTTTACTCATTTTATCAATGATTGTAACAGAGATTTCTCTATTTTCTTCTAAGTAGTATTTTAAGCTGTCATAGACTATTGATTCAACGACAGGTCTTGCTTCTGGAGTACCTAACTTACCTTTAGTTTGTCCTTCGAATTGTAAAAGATTTTCGGGGATTTTTAAATTTATAACGGCAGTTAGTCCTTCACGAACATCACTACCTTCAAAGTTAGCATCTTTAGCTTTAAGAAGATTGTTATTTCTAGCATAATCATTAAAGGCTTTGGTTATACCAGTTTTAAAGCCTACTTCATGAGTTCCACCATCAATGGTTTTAACATTATTAACAAAAGATATTATACTTTCATTATAAGAGTCAGTATATTGAAGAGCGATATCTACTTCAATATTATTTTTAGTACCATGAATAGGAACTACTTTATGTAAGACTTTTTTATCTTCATTAATGTAATCAACAAATGAGATTAAACCATTTTCATAATGGTATGAAACTTTTTTATTATCAGGAACGTCTTCTATTTCACAAGTTAATTCTTTAAGTAAGAAAGCACTTTCTTGCATTCTTTCACAGATGGTTGTGTAACTAAAGCTTAGATTTTTAAATATTTCGGCATTTGGTTTAAAGGTTACGATTGTTCCGGTTTTATTGGTTGTACCAATTTTCTTTAGAGGAACATCTACTTTGCCACCTTCTTTAAATTTAATTTGATGAATAGCGCCATCTCTTAAAATTGTTACTTCCATCCAATCGCTTAAAGCGTTAACTACTGAGGCACCTACTCCGTGAAGACCACCTGATACTTTATAACCATTAGTTTCGAATTTACCACCAGCATGAAGTATTGTATAAATTACTTCGGGAGTACTTTTACCACTTTTATGCATTCCGGTTGGAACACCACGTCCATTATCAGCGATAGTTATGCTTCCATCTTTATTTATTCTTACAGTTATTTTATTACCATAACCATTTATTATTTCATCTACTGAGTTATCAATTATTTCCCATACTAGATGATGTAAGCCTCTTTTATCGGTACTACCAATGTACATACCAGGTCTTTTTCTTACGGCTTCTAATCCTTCTAATATTGTAATTGAACTTTCATCGTATTTTGCCATCAAGTATCACCTTTGTTAAGTATATCAAAAGTACAAAAAAAAGACAAATTATATTGTCTTATTTGTGTCAATTTCTTCGGTATTACGGGCTTCTTTGATAGCTGGAAGTTCCATATCATCATTGATACCTGCATTACTCATAATATTTATTAAACCAGTATCTGATTGTTCTAGAGGTATTTCTTTTTCAGCAGGTGCTGGTTCTTCTTTTTTTAAATTTTTTAATTTAGCTAAACGTGCTTTTATTTCATCATTTGAAATATGAATACTTTGAGTATTAGTTAATTCTTTATTTTCTTCTTTAGGTTCTTCTGGAACTACAGGTGTATCTTGAATAACTGGTGTTTCTTCTTGTGGTTCTTCTTTATTTAACTCTTCTTCAGTCATTTCTGGATATATAACTGGTAATTCTTCTGTAAATAATTCACCAATTGATTTATCTTCAAGATCATCTTTTACTGGTTCTAGATATACTGAATCATTTGTTTCTGGTTTATTTAATTCATTTGTTTCAGGAATAGTTAATGGAATTTCTTCATTTTGAACTGGACTTGGAGTTAAATCTTTATTGTTATTATAATTATTAGTATCCATTAATACTTTATTAAAGATTTGAGTTTCAGAATAATATTCTGGTTCATATTCTTCTTGTTCTTCTTTAATTTCTACTTTTACAGGTTCTTTTACTTCTTCTTGTGATTCACTTTTTAAAGCTGGATTGTTTTTTTCAACTTCTTTTAAGATTTTATCTTCTTTTTTAGCTTTAACTATAGTAATAATAATTAATACAACAAAGATTAACGCGATTATTCCTAAGATTAAGTAAAAATATAACATTCCATGTTCGGTGTTATAAATTGTATCTAAAATATTTCTTAATTTATCCATTTTTGTCATCCCTTTATTCTATTATTAGTTTAGCAGATGAGTAATAAAAAAGCAATAGAATTATTTATCTACTGCTTATTATCTACTATACCAATATGTATTTTTATTTGGTAATTTTAAGGTTTTTTGAGGGTCAAATGTTTTGGCTAAGAAGGTACTATAAGATGAATATGTTCTTCCATACCATCCTTCAGCTAAAGTAAAGTGTAAGTGAGCTCCAGTTGAACAGCTTTCCCAACTTTGTGTTTGTTTACCTCCACCTACTTTACCAATTACGGTATTACTTGTAACGCTGTCTCCTACTTTAACATTGATTGATAATAAATGTAGGTATGCTGAGGTGTATTTTTTACCATTAATTGTATGATAAATATAAACTTGACGACCTCCACAAATCTTTTTATAGGTTTTATCAATAATCATACCTACTTGACCATTGGCAGTTGCATAGACATTAGTACCTTCTTTATTGCCACCAATGTCTACTCCACTATGGAATTTCTTGTAATTATAAATTGGATGAATACGATAACCATAATAACTTGTAATTGTTCCTTTAGTTAATGGTTTTCTAAATCTGGTGTCACCTTTAACACTAACACATTGATCTAGATTCTCGTTTTCTTTACATCCTAGACTTTCATAATATTTAATTAGATCGGCAACACCATCTATTTGTTCTTGAATATCCATTGATATTTCGGTAATTTCATCTAACTGAGTTCCTAGAGAGTCTAATTGTTTCTCAAGATTAGCAATACTGTTATTAAGCTGTATTTCTTTATTTGCTAAGTCTTTTTGTAAATCTTCATTATATTTAACTTTTGATTCCCATTCTTCAATTTGACCATTATTATAGTTTAAGATTTGTTTTACGAGTGAATATCTATAAACTAAATCAGCATAACTATCAGCATTAAAAACATAATCTAAATAGATGTTTTCTCCTTCCATTACTTGGTAAGAGTTCATTAATTTTTTAATGCTTCCTTTGGTTGAATTTATTTCATCAGTTAACGTTTCAATTTCTTTTTTTGATGCTTCGATTTGTTTTTTGCCAGTTTCAATCGCTTGTTGTGATGAGAAAATATTATTTTTAGCACTACTTATTTGGTTTTTAGTTTGTTTTTTAGCGTTATCTTGAGTTTTCTTTTTATTTTTTAAAGTGTTTAGTTCTTTTCTTAATTCAGCTAAAGTATTAGCGTCACTAGCATTAACTGTTGGCATAATAAATATCATTAAGGAAAGAGTAAAGATTAAATATTTAGTTAGTTTCTTTCTCATATTGTTAAGTACTTTCTAACGGCTCTAACGCTACCAAACATACCTACTACTGATCCGATAATAAAGATTAGTAATGAGGTCATATATACAACATCATTAGGATTAACTAATTTTATAACACTCATGATATTTGATAAGCCAGCAACATCTAATGCATTATAAGCAAAGCTATAACCAAATATTGTTACTAGGATAGGTATTATTGATCCTATCATTCCAATTAAGAATCCTTCGATTAGGAATGGTAATTTTATTACAGTGTTACTTGTTCCGACTAAACGCATAATATCAATTTCTTTTTTACGACTAAAGATTGTTATTTTAATTGTATTATTTATTAAGAATACAGTTACTAAAATAAGTCCTACTACTAAGATAATAGTTCCATTTTTAACATAATCAAATACTTTAATTAATTCATTAACCATTGATTCACCATATTTAACGATATCTACTTTATCAATGTTTTTAATGGTTGTTACAGTTTCATTAATATCTTTAACTTCTTTTACTTCAATAATATAAGAATCTTGTAAAGGGTTTTCATTTTCATCCCAAGTGGCGATTATTTTAGCAAATGTTTCATTTTCGTTAGCCATTTGATTTTTAATATCTTCTTTTGATTTATATGTTACTTTTTTAATATTGTCAGTTTTTTCAAGTAGTTCTTTGGTATTACTTAGTTCTTCTTTGGTTGCACTTTTATCCATAAAAACCACGATGGTTAGTTCTTGTTCGATTTCTTTTGTAATATTATTAACGTTATATGAGATTAAGAAACCAATTGATACTAATATTAAAGTTATGATTGTACAGGTTATTGAAGCGATACTTAAACTAAAGTTACGAGCAATACTTTTACATGCGTTAATAAAGCTTCGACCAATTATTCTAAATATTCTCATTTACTTTATAACTTCCTTTCAAATAATCTCCTTCTATTAAACCATCTTTAATAACTACTACTCTCTTCTTCATTCTATTTACGATATCTTTATCATGAGTAGCCATCACAACGGTTGTTCCTAGTTCTTTATTAATCTTATTGATTACATCCATTATTTCTTTAGATGTATCGGGGTCTAAGTTTCCAGTAGGTTCATCACAAAGAAGTAATTTTGGTTTATTAACAATTGCTCTTGCAATACATACTCTTTGTTGTTCTCCACCTGATAGTTCATAAGGGAAACTTCTAACTTTATGGGATAGGCCAACTTGTTCTAGAGCTGCTAAAACTAAAGGTCTTATTTCAGCTGAACTTAAACCATAACTTTCTAAAGGATAAGCTACATTTTCATAAACAGTTAATTTAGGTAATAGTTTATAATCTTGGAAAACAATACCTATTTTTCTTCTTAATTTATATATTTTACTATTTCTTAATTTAGCTACATTGATACCACCAACTGTAACACTACCTTTGGTAGGTTTTTCTTCACGATATAAGAGTTTAATTAAAGTACTTTTACCACTAGCAGTGTGGCCAATGATGAAAACAAAGTCACCTTTTTTAATTTTTAAGTTAACTCCTGCTAAGCCTGTTACACCATTTTTATATACTTTATAAACATCTTTTAATTCTATAAATTCCATATGATATACCACCTTATACTTAGATTATAACATAAAAAAACCACTTAAGTTTTGGTAATAAGTGGATTTTACGTTAAATTTATATTACATTTGGAAATCTGACTTACTAAAATAAACTGTTTTTAGTGGATCAATTCCGTACTTTAAGCTTAAAGACGTTAACATATTATTATAAGTATCTAGGGACATATCAACATTATAAATAACGGGTGTTTTTAAGTCTTTAGTATTCCATTTCTTTTTTTTACTTGAATATCTAGGAATAGTTATAGCTTTAGCTTTTTCATATAAATGAATTTGATCTTGATGACATTTTAAATACCCATGAGCTAACATATTTCGCATTTGAATATGAAATGATGGATAAACACCTTGACTTATTTGATATAGCCTACGATTATATCTATTAAGTGTGTATTTAATTGACTTTTCTTGGTCTGATATTTCTTCATCATGAGGATATTCTTTAATTTGTTCTAATGATGTAATTAATTGCTTAATGGCTTCTTTATAATAGTTTTTAGCATAACCAAAATCAATATTCATATCTTGTTTAAATAATTTACCAACTAGGAAACTATTTTCTCTAAAGTCGTCAGTTGAACAAATATTGTTAACTACTAAGTTGCCATATGCTTTAACAATAAATCCAAGAGATTCTTCTAAGTATAGATAATCTTCTGGAGTTAATTCTTCATTATTGTAAATTTTAAATAAAACATGTTTTAAACAACAATATGATAAAGTATTATTTATATCTTCATTTTTAGAGGTTATGTAATGGTTATACATATGTCTTACTTGATCAGCATATGTCTTTAATTTAGCGAATAAAGGACTGTTTATGAGGTCTTCAAAGTCTTTATAATCTAAATGTCTATGAGATAAAATAATGGCGCCATCTAGGTCTTTGTTTAGATCTTTAATGAACTTCTTAATTTTAGTTATATGTTCTTCTGGTCCATCTTGATCAGTTATACGTTCATTTAAACCTTGTAAAATAACTTGTCTCATTAACTGATAAATATCATTAAATTCTTCAATAGGAGCATCTTCTCTTAACCCTAAAGCTTGTTTAACTTTATCTTTACTTCCAGTTCCTAGTTCAATATCAATTAAACTAATATAGCCTTTAGCAATATAAGAACGAAAATCACTAGGAATAAGAGGTTTATCTGAGCGATAGTTAAAAGTTACACTTTCACTCATGCCTTTTTTAAAATCACTTCTAGTGTCTGATAGAACACTAAATAATAAAGCCTCTAACCATTTAGGATCAATAAATGCTTCATAGTTAGGAGTTTTAACATGAAAGTTACCATCTTCAGTGATGTCGAAACTTTTATGAGCTAAGGCGTTACGGATATATCTAACTTGAGTTTCATAAGGAATGTCGGTATTTTCAGTAACGATACCAATCCCATATTCCATATATTTACTATTTTCATAACTATAACCACTATTTACTCTTTCAAATGATTTCATAGTAAATACTTCTTCTAGAGTTTGTTTATTTTTAATATCAACAATATCTATATTACTTTGGTAGTAACATAAAAGCATAAAGGTTACTATTTGTTCATAGTAAGTTTTTAAATATGGTAAATGTTTAGTATCATGATCTTTAGTAAACTCTAATAGGTGGTGATAACCAATGGCAGCTTTTTCTAATAAGTCTTTATTTGTCATTGGTATCCTCCGGAATTAAGTTAACGTTACTGATAGAAACAAAACGTTTGGTTATTTTTTCCGTTGTAGTATGAATATCTTCAACGTCTTTAGAGACTGTATTGATACTTCTTGATAATTTATCCCAACGTTCACGGTAACGAGAGAATTCAACTCCTAATTTAGTTAATTCTTCATGAATAACTTTAGCGTATTTATCTCTTTCAATATTTTTTAGAATCATACTTATAATGGTTAAAGTACTCATTAAAGTTGTTGGACTACAAATCCAGACTTTTGATTTATAAGAGTATTCAATTAAATCAGGATGATAAGCATTTATTTCGGCAAAGATAGCTTCAGCTGGTAAGAACATAATAGCTTCACTAGCGGTTTCACCGGGAATGATATATTTATTTTTAATGGCATCAATATGTTTTTTAACATCTTGTTTAAATGCTTTAGTGGCTAGTTCTCTTTCTAATTTATCTTTCTTTTGATCTGTCATAATTTGATAATGCTCTAATGGGAATTTTGAATCAATAGCAATTGTTCCAAGTGGTTCTGGAGCATAAAGAATGGCATCAGCAATATAGCCATTAGACATAGTTACTTGAGTTTTATAAATTTTATCATTAATACCAAAGACACTATTAAAGATATAATTTAAGTTAGTTTCACCAAAGATACCTCTAGTTTTTTTATCAGTTAAGACTGATTGAAGACCAATAATATCATTTGATAAGCCATCGATTTTCTTTTGAGCTTCATCAATTTTACTGATTCTTTCTAAAATAGATGAAAAAGTTTTATTGGTTTTTTCAAAGTTAGAATCTAATCTTTCATTGACTTTATCATTAATATAATTTAAGCGTTTTTCAATTACTTCATTAGTTTCTTTAAAGTCTTTTTCAATATTTTTACTAAATTCATATTTAAAGTCACCTAGTGATCTAATTAAGTCGGTTTCAAATTTTCCTAGTTTTTCCGTTATATCATCATTATTAGTCTTTTTTGATAATAAGACAATTAAAAGAATGATTACTATTACTAAAAGTCCTAAAATTATATATTCTAATATTTCCATAAAATCCCTACTCTATTCTATATTTTTTATTTACTATTTTACTTATAATGAAGGCAACAAGCATCATTATGCCAATTTCAATTAATACTTTAGGATTAGAGATACTTTCAATTAAACTAGTACCAATAAATCCCCAGAAATATACTAAAAAGATTTTACCTATAATAATTGAGATAAGATATTTTTTAGTATTCATATTTGATAAGCCAGCAGCAATATTAACCATAAAGGCTGGTGTAAAAGGAATGGCAATTAAAATTGTTAATTGTTCTAATGATAGTTTATCGATTCTCCTCATTAAACGATGTAATTTTTTATGTTCTTTTTTATCTAACATGTTATCAAAGTGTGATTTTAATTTATTACGACATAATCGATATGATAAATAACAACCTACTATAGTTAAAATCCAACTTACTAAGAATCCTACTAAAGATCCCATATAATAAAAATCTATGGTAATAAATAAAGCAAGTGGTAAGAGGGGAAGCATTGATTCTATTATAATAAGAAGACCCGCTAAAATAGGAGCAAATACTCCGATGTCGTTCATTAAATTAGTTACAATTGTATCAATAAATTCTAATATATTCATGTTTTTATTATAAAACAAAAAGGACTTAATTAAAAGTCCTTTTTTTACAGCACTAGTGTAGTGTTATATCCATATGCTTCTAGAATAGATGCCACTTTTTTAGCTTTTTTACCCGTCTTACAATAAAAATAATATTTATTATTTTTATTTAAATATTTATTATGATTATTTAACAGATTATCAAATGGTATGAACTGGGTATCTAAATTAATTAGAACACCGTCGTTCTGATAATCCTTCCTATAAATTGTTTTCATATTATAGTATATTCATAATAAATATAAGCTTGTAGGGTAATTTTCCTAAAAGATGATAAACAGTTACATAAACACTAGCTGTTTTGATATTGACATAACAACTAATATCCTTAGTTGTCAACTTAATTATAGCAGATGAATTTACCAAATACAATATATAATTAAACAAAAAAATTGCATTTTTGCAATTTTTTTATTCATTGTCATCATGGAAGAAGTCATCATAGAATTCATCATCCGTAACATCGCCTACTACTAAGCTATCATTATCAATGTTAATTACGGGTTCTGATGGTTTAGTTTCTTTCTTATCATCAGTACTTTTCATGAAATCATCAAATCTTTCAACTATGGTAGCGTCTAATTTGTCATAATCATCAGATTGAGATACTTCTTCTAAATTATCATATTCTTCATCTTGTTTTGGTGGTTCAATAGTTGGAATAGATTCTATTGGAGGAACATTGGTTGTCTTCCCTTCTTTTTGCATGCTTGCTTCTTTTTCAGCAATTTTGGCATCTATTCTTTTAATTAAACTATCGATATCAAATTGTGAAGTTAATTCAGTATTTTGAGTTGGTTTAATTGCGGTAATTGTATTTGAATCGTCATGAGATGGTTCTTCGACTGGTGACAATTTTCCAAATAATGTATTTAAATTATCGTTCTTTGTATCTGATGCTTCTTTTTCTTCTTTTACATCATTTACTGGACTAGCCATATTAAATGGATTTAAGGCATTAAAGTCATAAGTTGTTGGTTCTGTAAATGATGTAGGAGATGCCGGAGCTGTATTATTTTCAGCTTTAGGTATTGCTTCAAATATAGGAGCTCCACCATTCGGATTAGCTGTTTCATTTTTAGGAGCTGTGCCAACTGGGTTGTTGTCTAAAGCTTCAAATAATTTATTTCTCTTTTTAACTTTGACAAATTCTTTAATATCAAATTGGTCAATTTCTCTTTTTTCACGGCTAACTAACTTACCTTCTCCATAGCCTTGAGTACCCCAATCTATTTCAAAACTTGGAGTTAATTTAGTTCTAAATGGATTTTCTCTACTTCTTAGAATAACTACTTCAAATAACTTAAGTTTTTGTAAGTCTGATACAGTAATTAATGGAGTTGATGCAGTTTTATCTTTTTCTTTTGATTTAACTTCTCCACATAATTTACTAATTTCTTCTAAAGCTGATAATTCACTAGTCATTAAGTAAATAAGATTGCTACAGTTACTTCGAATTGTTTCAGCAGTTTCTTTACCGTATACATCATTTAATTGAGCAAAGTTCTGAATAATAAAGGTAAATCTAATAGCTCTTGAACGAGCTGCTGTAACCATGGTTGTAACATCTTTTAATGGTGGCATATTTGCAAACTCATCTAAGATGAAATTAGTTCTAAATGGTAATTTACCTTTTGGACAATGTTGTGCAACATCAATTAATGTTTCATATGCTTGTTTTAAGAAGATTGTTGCTAAAGCATGATACGTTGTTTTTTCATCATGAATTATCATGAAGATTGCGGTTTTTTGAGTACCTATTTCTCTCATGTTGAAGTCACTATAAGAAAGCATTTCTGATAGTTCTCCACCACGGGCAAATAGTCTGATTTTTTGTCTAAATACAGAAAGAATTGATCCTTTAGTATCAGTTGGTGCATTAATTGTGTTTGATGCGAAGATATAAGCCGGATGTTTTTCTCCTTTTAAAGTAAAATATTCTTTAGTAAAGTTTGATGTCGCAAAACTATCCTCACCAACACTTGACATATAGTTAATTGAATTTAAATTTATTTGTTCTTCTTTAGCATCTTCAAATAAACCTAAAGCTAAGGCACAGAAAAAATCTGATGCTGATTTTTCCCAGAATGGGTCGTTTTTATTTTCGGGATCATAAATAATATTTAAAGCTACGTCTTCTAAAAGTTCAGTAGCTTTATCGGTATTACCAGCTTTATATAATTGATATGGTAATGTTAAAGGGTTCCATGCATTTCCCATTTGAGGATCACGGAAGTTTAAAACTACAATTTTATAACCTTTAGCGCGTAACATTTCTGAATGGTCACGATATAACTCACCTTTAGGGTCAGTTAAAATCATACTTTCGCCTTTACGAGCTAAAGTTTGAACTTGAGGGTCTACTAAACATTTAGTTTTACCAGAACCGGTAGCACCAATAACTAGTGTATGATAATCGCCATTATCTACCCATATTTCTTTACCATTATTAATTAAAGGAATACCAGCTGCTTTAATATCTTGATCTTTAATTAATACTTTTTCAACTCCATCAGATTTTTTTATTTCTTCTGGTTTAGCCCAACGACTATAACCTTTTTCATCTTTTTCACCAAATTTAAGTCCTATACCAGAACCTTTTTCATGTTCAAAAATGGTTGATGATACACTCATAAATATGCCAACTAAAACAGCGAAAAATAATATTAAAGTTGGAACTATATAAGATGGTCCTAAACCAGCAAAAAAGTTAAGACCATAAAATTTTCCAGTTGATAAAAGTGATGAGATATTTACGACTGCTAATGATGAAAATATAAATAATACAACGCAAAAGATTATAAAGATAGTAAAGTCTTTAGCAGTTACTTTAAATTTCATAATATCACTCCTTCATTTATTGATTATATAATAGAATAAATAATTTTTCTATAATTATTTATTAGATTTTAATACTTTAATACCAATTATTATAACTCCAAGGGCTACGATACCACCAATTGCGATAAGAACTATATTAATTACTTTATTTGATTCAGATGATGATAATCTTTGATTTTCAGTAATCTTTTTAGTTTGATCTAGTTTTATAATAATTTCTTTAATACCATAATTATCTTTTCTAATTACCCATGTATATTCATTACCATTTACGGTATCAGCATTATTTTGAATCACTTTATAATCAGTTACAATTTTAAAATAAATAATATCTAATTGAGTATATCTTTTAAAAACATACCAATTATTACAGCTACTTTTTATAGTTAATGTGTTTTCATTATTTTCATAAAAATTTTGATCACCTAATAATTCAGTTAATTCACTGTATTTATATTCTGAAATTGTTTTAAATTGATAATTAAAATCAAGTTCATAATAACCTTCGTCCAATTTTTTAAAATCTTTATTATATACTTCCAAATTTTTATATAGATTTTGATCTATATCGGTATATTCTGAATTATCTTTTTTTCTTTTATCTACTATGATGTTAGAAACTTTAATTGTATTCTGAAGTTCACTTTCAGTAGGTATATCTTCATATGATTGGATTTTACCATTACCTTTAAGAGATAATTCATCTTTTATTTCATTTGAATTTATATATAATGTATATTTTGCTTCACAACCACATAATAATAGTGTTGTTAAAATTATTAAAATTATTTTTTTTACCATGAGCACACCTTATCTAAATGGGATTGAATTGTCATTATACTGTAATGACTAGCTGATATTTGATCCGGCGTTTTAGTACTGAATATTAGACCATTATTTACTCCGTTATATGTTCCAGTAGACTCTAATGTTACTAAATAACTACCTTTATTTTCAATTATCATAATTATATGACCATCGTTTACTAAATAATCACCTGTTTCGGCATTTTCAAAACTAATATTTTCACCAAGAGTTAAAAAGGTTGTTGTTGTTCCGGCTACTGGTGTATTTGCCACAATACTATAAGCCCAAGAAGTAAAACCTGAACAGTCAAATCCGAAAATGTTATAACATGTGGTTGGCGAGCAAGAGGTACTATATTTTTTTCCATAATCAGGGTTTAATATAACATAATTACCACTATGTTCTCCTCCCCAATAATATGGAATTCGATAACCTCTTTGATATAGATTATATGCTAATGTAACTCCGGCAGCAGCAGCCGCTTGTTTAGTGCATTTCCCAGCTTTATTTATTGCGGCAGAAATTGATTCTTCTAAACTTTTAAAACCGTCTTCTCCAAGAGCTTCTGTGATAGGAATTGTTAATAATTTAGTATTTTCTATTCCATTAGGATATTCATCTAATAATGAGTAATTTCCCATTTTAGTAACGTTATTCATAATATAATTAATAACAATAGAATGAATTAATTGATTGGTTGCATCTTTATAATGTATCCCATCTTCGGTGTATAAATTATCTTTTATTTCTGAGTAAGAATTTATATATTTGTCGCCTACCGCTGCTTGTAATTTATTGTTAAATGGTATTATATTAGCATTTTCAACTTGGTATCCATATGATTTTGCTTTAGTATCATCAATTGGATTTACTGATAAAAAGAAATAATAAACTCCATCATCACTTGAATTTAAATATGTATTATAAAAATTCAAATATGAGTCAATAGAAGATAAATCATTAACACCTAAATTGAAAACGACAAAAGATATTTTGTTATCCTTAATTGTATTTTCAATATTTTCTTTTTGTTCAACTAACCAATTATAGCCCATACTTTCTTGAGCAATAAAATGAATATTAGAATTATTAAGAGTTGATTTCATACCAACCATTCGTGAATCTCCAACGTATAATAAAGATTTTTCGATTTCTTCTTTTGTGTATTTCATATTAACACTGGTATTTCCGGCGTTTGCTTTACCACCAGTTAGTCCAAATAAAGCTTCATATAAAGCTGCCATTAAGATAACAGGAATCATTAATGCTGCAAAACCTAAAAGAAAACCGCCAACCGCACCTAATACTTTTATAGATGCTTTTATTTTTTTAATTTTCTTTTTAACATCTTCTTTTTTAGCTTTTATTTTTTTATTAACTGATTCTTTAGCTTTCTTAACTTGGTTAATAGCTCCTTCCTTAGCTTTTTGAGGAGCATTTTTTATTCCGTTTTTAATGTTTTGAGGAGCATTTTGGATATTTGTTTTTGCTTGATTTAAACGATTTTTAACATTTTGAGGAGCATTTTTAATATTAGTTGCTACTTCATTGGCTTTATTTTTGATATTTTGAGGAGCATTTTTGATATTTTCGGCAGTTTGACGAGCTTTTTCTTTGGTGTCTTCGAATTTTTGTTTTGCCGCATCATATTTTTCTTTTAGGGTTTGAGGTTCATTAATTATTTTCATTTTCTAAACCAGTTCCACCTTGATCTTCTCCATCTGTTTCTATGGATTCTGATCCATAGTTTGGTTCTTCTTTATATCCGTCTTGATAAGATGGCTCTTCTTCATCATAGTCATCATATTCTTCGAAGTCATCATCGTCATCTTGAATTAATGGTCGATCGTCATAATAATTGTTATCATATGGATTACTATATCCATTTATTTTATTATGATTGTTACTATCATTAAATGATTTATAACTATTATTACTTGCCATAATTTACCTCCTCTACTTATTTTGCCACTTACATCTAGGTGGCTTTGAGTGTTTATCTAATCTATTACTACTGTATAATTTCTAATTCCTGATTCTTTAAATAAAAATTGATTGCCATCTAAATCTTTTACATAGTAATAAGTTTTGCCTTCAATTTTTCTGATGTCATAACCAGTAACTTTAGCTTGAACAAATTGTTTGGTTTTTAAGGAATTAATATATTTTGAAAAAGCATCAAAATCTCCGCTAAAGTATCTTTGACTAAAGCTTTCATCTAATAATTCAAAAGCTTTTTCTTCATCAAAAACAATTAAATTAATATATTCAGATAAATATTTTTTAGCCATTTGTTCTTGATTAACATATATAGGAACTACTTCATTAATTTTATATTTTGTTTTTGATTCATCATATTTACGGTTGTAATTTGGATCTTCATTACCATTAAAAATTAATACGCCAATTAAAATTAAAACGACTAGTAAAATGGTAATAATTATAATTAAACTTTTATGTTCTTTAATATAATCTATTATTTTCATTGAATCGCCTTTCTATATTCTTCTATAGTGTAAGGTCTTAGTGTAAATGTATATGATTCATCTTCGATGATAACTTGATAATATGAATCTTTACCAGTATCATATCCACCTAAAACATCTTCTTTTAATAAACCATAAATATAATATTCTTTTATATTATTATCGATATTTTTTTCAAAGATGTTACGAGCTTCGTAAACGTAGTTACCATCTAAATAATCTAATTTTTCATCAACATTATCTTTATTAATACTTTTTAAGTTTTTATATTCATTTGTTAATAAATTAAATGCATCTTCACCATTAGAGTTAGATAAAGCATTTATATATTTATTTATACAATTTTCAACTGTAAAGAATGTTGAATAATCTTTTACAGTTTCTAATTTTATTTCTGTTTCAGTATTGGTAGCATAATTTTTAGATTTTTTAACAATACTTATAATACCTAAAACTAAAAGAATTACTGCTAGAATTATTAATAATTGTTTTAAACTAGTATCTTTACTATCGTATTTATCTTTTTTTAAGCCCATAATTATTACCCTTCTAATCCATAGTCAGCGTTTACAAACAGCTGACATTCAGCTTTTCTTCTTCTTCTTAAACCTTTTTCAAATTGACTACCTTTCATAACATAATGATCATTCCAATAACTTGTGCATAAACTTTCAGTGCTTCCATAAGATCTATAAGCATTTGGGAAACCATCTAAATTTCCGGTATTATACATTAAACTAGTTAAAGCATCTATTTGATGATTAGCTAAATTGGAAATACTGTTTTTTGCAAGACTGTTTCGAACATTATCTTGGAATCTTTTTAAAACAACACCGAATACCTTATCAACTGCAGCTTTAGGAAATTCTTTTCCACAGTACTGTGTATATGGTGAGGAAACGGTAATTCCAAATTGAGCTAAGGCTTCAACATTATTTTGAAGAGTGATACCATGACCAACGGTAGGAATATCACCTGAATAACAATATACTAGATAATTGTCCCCTCTCATTGGTCCGGTTCCTTCAAATTTTTCTAAAAAGGCGGCTATTTGGGTACTAGCTGTTGGTCTTGGGTTGGATAAATCCAAGTAATCTAGTGGATCAACGGCTGTAGAAGCACTAGTTCCAGTTCTAATTTCAAAATGCAAGGAAACAGTGTCAGTATCACCGGTTTTACCAGCTTTAGCGATTACTTGTCCTTGTTCTACAACATCACCTTCTTCAACTAAAATTGAATCAGGAGATAAGAATGAATAAACTGTTGTATTTCCATCTGTATGTTTAATCATTATGGTATTACCATAACCACTGTTACATTTTTTAGAATCTTCTTCATTTTCTTTACATTCACTTTTTACAGAAGAAACTGTACCACGTTCTACAGCAATAACATAAGTTTCTCCAGAATTGCCTAATTCACCAATATCAATACCAAAATTCTTTTTAGTTTTACTGCCATCAGTAGATCTGATTTCACCAAATTTAGAAATAATAGTTACAGATTTTGGATCTTTTTTAGCATATAAGTGACCATTAATTTCTTCAGTTTCGGCACTACCTATTGGAAAGAAATAGTTATATTCAGTTACTTCTTCATAGTTGGCGTTATACATACTATCTGAACTTTCATATATTTTAACTAATTCTTTCATTTCTTTAACAATTTGAGTTCTTACTTCAATTTTTTCTTCATCAGTTAAACTATCTTTTTTAGTTTGTTTTAATTTTTTATCAAAACGATATTTTAAATGTTCAATGCCGTCCAAGTAATTACTAGTAGTTAAGAAATCCCAATATTTATCTTCTGCTTTTTCTAAAGCATCTGATACAACATAATCATAACTACCATAATTTTGATTTGCAGCTTCAGAGGCACATTTTGATGCTCTATCACTAGTTAAACCAAAGAAGCTTTGTAAATGTTCTAAGGCTTTTTCCCAGTACCCTAAATGTCGGTCTCCAGTATTTAATAAGGTACGACATTGCCCAGAAGATGTTTCTTCACTACCACTGGGACAAACATTTTCAGTTGATCCATCAGATGATGGAGTTGATTCTTTATCACTAATACCATAACATGATGCACGATAACCTACCATACTTTTAATTAATAGTTTTAAGGTATCCGTTCCACGTGATAGTGCTTCAGAATCATCGGTTGTAACATCGTATTCGTCAATATTTTCATTATCATTATTATAAGATGATGCTGAACTATTGGTTATTTTAGCATAATCATCCTTATTTTTTCCATCATCATCAACAACGTATCCTAAAGGTATTTCAAAGAATATTGTTGCAAGGATTACATTGTCATTTAAGCCTACTACACCTTTTTTTTCATATTTACCTAGTAACTTATAAAGTTTAGTATAAAACTTCTTCTGCTGGCTTAAAATCATATCTTCGCACTTTGTAACATTATCAGTAGTCTCACAAGTAGATAACCAATAATTCTTATTTTTTTCAGCAAATTTATCCCAATCAAATTCTGAGTATTTAAAAGCGGCTGCTTTTACAGGTGTAAGTGCAAAAAAGGATATCAAAAAAATTGATATAGTTAATATCATTTTTTTGAATATCCTATTTATATTATTAATATCAGTTGTCATAAATAGATACACCACCTTTTATACTATAGGCCGCCCCCAGAACCAAATGAATCTAACTCATCTTGAGTAAGAACAACATTAATTCTCATTCGTCTATTTCCACATACGAATAAGGCTTCTCCTTGACTGTATGTTTTAATACTTTCTTTTTCATTGTCATTTAAGTCGATTAATCTGGCTAAATCTTCAACAGCTTGTTTTCTTAATCCCATTACTAGATAATAAGAAGCGTTATCGAAAATTGCTTTACCATGAACAAACACATTTTCTGCAGCAAAGTCAGTTGGTTGTTGAGTAATAATAATTGTTCCAGTGTTATATTTACGACTACGTCTTTGAACTTGAGCTAAGAATTCAGCACCTAGTTCATTTCTTGATGATAATAAGACATGGGCTTCATCAACATACATTACGGTATTAATACTTTTATCTAAACATAAGCCCCATGCATATTTTAAAACATTAAAGAATAAAGCATTACGAATATTTTCATCACTATTCATAAGTTCTCTAATATTAAATACAATAAAATTACTATTCATTTGTAGCGTTGTATGACCATTAAAATAGAATCTTAATTCGTTTGTAAATGGTCTTACACGTAACTCTAAACGTTCCATTACATCTTTTTCTCTAGTTGCTTCTGGCATTGATAATAATTTACCTTTAATTGTTGAGTAAACATCATCAAATGTTGGATAATCAGCTGAGGTAAATGAACTAAAGTCAGTATTAAAATCAATATTAAATCTCTTATATGTTTCTTGACATATTTCACTAAACATTTGTAATACATCATCTTCTATTGAAGGATAATAATATTTCATAAATGCTTTTAATGATTGAAGAGTTCTAGTTAATACTGAATGACCTAAACCTTCTTTTAATTCTTCTTCATCAGCATCAAAGATAACTTCTAATGGATTGATTAAACCATATTGGCCACCTTTACCTAAATCGATAAAGTCACCACCATAGTTTCTTGTCATATCTTCAAGTTCACCTTCAGGGTCAATAGCAATTATTTTACAATTATTACGAATATGAGTTCTTAATAATAATTTAGCTGCGGTACTTTTACCTGAACCTGATGTACCTAAGATAATGATATTTGCATTATTTCTATTAAACTCTTTTTTGATTTGATATAAGAATTGATTAAATAAGATAACTCCCCCAGAGAAATCTACACCTAATAAAGTAGCAGATCCAGGATCTTTAATACTATCAAAGACAAATGGATACATTGCTGCAATAGTAGGACTTGGAATTGGAATACCAACACGATCTTCGATATCTTGTTTTGGGAAGATTGGTAACATTGATTTAAGAACTTTTTCTTGTTCAAACATCATTGGAATACCACGCATGCCCATTGCATCTAAGTAGTTTCTAATTTGAATTTTTTTATTCTCTAATTCTTCTTTTGAATCAGCAGTAATCATAATATGCATTTGAAAATCAAAGATTTTTGATTGAGTTGCAGCAAGCATTTGAATAAAAGACTCTAATGATTCATAATCTTGACGATATCTTTCTTGAAGAGTACGATCATTTTCTTTTTGATATCTTTGCTTTAAATCAACAATTTCTTTGTTAATCATCTTACTCATTTCTGAGAAGTTAATTGGAATATGTTTAACTACAACTTTAATGCCAGGTATATTAGTAACTGATGCTAAGAAACCTGGTCCTATCATTTTAGGATAACTAATGATTGTTAAGATAGTAGCATATTTATCACTAATCATAAAATCATTTATATTAAAATTCATGCCTTTAGGAGCTATTTCACTTTTAAATACATTAGACATCAGTCATCACCGTCCCATATTCATTCTTTGCTCCACCATTTAAGAAATTTTGAAGCAAGAATTTTAAATCATCATCACTTGTTTGGCTTGAATTTAATCCAAGTTGAGCTAAATTTCCAATAAGGTTTTGAATTCTCTTTTGAACTATCTCTAATTTTTTATCTCTAAATAAGATGTAATACTCTGTATCAACAACATTCATTGCTGTACCAGCAAAATCTTCAGCTTTACTAATATCTTGACTAATAAGCTTTCTAATTGCTTGATTTTGAGCATTATCATATTGTAATTGAAGTTGAGACATGTATAATTTAATATCAACAGGTCTATCTGCTACTATTAGCCAGAATTCATAATCAATTGTATTATAAAAATTTCTAAAATTAAATATGATATTATTCTGAGTTTGATAATCTAAGATAAAAATATTTTTAGGTTCAACTTTAATACCGGTTACATAGTAATTATTATTAAGTTGAATCATTCCATTTTGGATTGACTTAATAGGAACCCAATCCTCAGTATATTTACTTTGTGTCGTCTTCGCCATAACCACCACACCAACCTTTCCAATAGTAAGTTCTTCGGCCTGTAAAATATAAATATATATTCTGTATTAATGTTCTTATATTATGTTGATTAGGAATTGGCACAACTAAGAAAGAACATATTAACGCGGGTGATAATATAAATAATATCTGTTTTAATGAATTAGCAGACATAGTAAGCATCATTAATACATTATTAAACATTCCTAAAATCAACATTGACTTTTTGGAGTTTGCGGGAATTAAATATTCATTCACTTTTTATTCCTCCTTTTTATTTCATTCCTAATATTTCTAATTTTTGAAGGTTATCGAAACATTTTTTATAATTATTATAATAATCTAAGCTAGGTAGGCCTTGAGAAATACTTTGTGGTACTCTCAAGCCTAACTTAGCGGCTACTTGAGGATTTTGAATTAATAATTCATTTAATTGCATTATTGTTTGATTGATAACACCTGGATAATTGTGTCTGATTTCATCAAGTAATTTACCTATAGATTCTTCATATTCCTTTTCTGCTTCTTCTAACATAGGTTTTTCTTTTTCCGGTGTAAGCATCATTTGATAAATACCATCTTCTTTCATGGCTTTGGTATCTTCTATATCTTCTAATTCGTCTTTATCGATTATGTTATACATTAGAATAAATCTAACTGTATAATCTTCACAAAATTGTGCTTCGTTTGTCATTATTTATTTCCACCACCTTTTTCTTTTTTACCTGAATTTACTGTTGCTAAATCAGAAATTCTTTTTGCGGTTTCTAATGATTTCTTTAATTGTTCGATTGCTGAAACAGTTTGGGCACTAATATTGCCTGTTCTTAAATCAGAAAATGTTCTTCTTATTTCTCTTTGAATATTTTCAGGAGTTGCATCTTCTGGTAATCCTAATGCTTTAGCCATTTTTTTACTATAGATAGCACTTTGTGATTCTCTACTCATCTTGTTAATACTATCCATAAAACTCTTTTCTGTTTCAACATTAGCAGCTATTCTTAGAACATCAGCATCATTTTTCAATGCTTCAACTTTAGCAGCTGTTTTTTTCATCTTGATATCATCATCAATTGCTTTTAATTCTGCATTTTCGGTTGCACTTATATTAGCAACTGCACTTTGATATTCAGTTTTAAGAGCTGCTTTTTGAGTGGCTTCGCTTTGAGCAATTTGTTCATATTGTTTGGTTATTGTTTCTATATTAGTATTTGAAGCATTAGTTACAACTTCAATTCTTCTTTGCTTTTCTGTATCAGATAAACTTGTATCGTTAGTAATGTTGGCAACTACAGCTGTTTGATGTTCTTTAATGACTTGAGTTACAGCTTGTAAGTCATTAGTACTTAGAGCATCAAGTTGACTTTGCATTTGTGCTTGAATTTTTTGCTTAGCTTTTGTTTTTTCTTCATCAGATAAATTAGATTTATCTATTTCATTAGTAGCACGTGTTGCATCATCCATTACTAATTGACTATACTTTGATGACATAGTAGAAACAGCTTCACTTTTTTGCTGAGCAATTGATGCATCTAACTCACTAACTTTAGCATCATAACTAGTTCTTTCTGCAAGTTTTGCTTCCTGTGCATTACTTATAATTGCATTTCTTCTTGAATCTTTTTCAACATTTAATTCAGCGTCCTTACCTTTCATTGATGGTAATTCTGTGATTCTTGAAATATTTTCACTTGCGGCTGATATAACAGCTTTATCAGCTGCTGCAGCAGCTGAACTGGTTGTTCCTAATGCTTTATTAACCTTTTCTCTTAACCATCCACGTACATCTTTTTTAGTTTGTTGTCCTTCGCTAACAACATTACCTTCGCCAACTTCGACATCTGGAATACTATCAATTAGATTTCCAACTGCTCCTTGAACAGATGGAAAGAAATATGAACCTGTATTTAATTTATTTTTAATAGCACGTTGTCTTCTTTGTGCTCTTTTTTGATCTTGATCTGTATATCTTTGTTGATTTGCTGCGTCTTGACTAACAATTGTATTTCCTATTTCATTAATATCAACATTGCCTGCAGCCAGTCCTCTTACAGCAGTGCCTACTGTTCTGCTCGCTGCTCTTCCAGCTGCTCCAACGGCACCAAAAGCTGTGCTAACTCCGTGTGCCACACTATCTGCAACTCTTCCGGCACTGCTTAACCCTTCACGATATTGTCTTCTTCTATCATTATAATCATTTCTTTCTTGTTTTCTTTTTTGTCTATCAGCATATTGATCTGATTTTTTGTTAAATCTGCCTTGAATTGCATTCCAACCTGCTCTAGCGCCACCTAAGCCTAAAGCTCCACCAGCAACCGCAGCTCTTTTAGCATATTCATTTTCGTTAAGTCTATTTTTCATACCTGCTACGCTTGTATCAATGTGTTCAACGCCGAATAATTCTTCAACCATTTTTGGTGCA
>SFSZ01000027.1 GCA_004563275.1 bacterium | reverse complement strand
TTTTTCATCTTTAGATAATACTAAATAAACTCCACCAGCTACTAATATTAATCCAATAATAATTAGTACTATTATTAAAGCTTTTTTATTTTTTTCATTTAATCTCCTATTTTTTCTTAATTAAAGAACCAAATGCCATACCTAAGCACATACCTAAGCTCATACCTAAACAAAGATAAAAACTTACATCATCAAGCACACTTCCTAAAGACATACCTAGAGTCATACCAAAACTCATACCAAAAAGCATACCTTCAGTAATGTAATTACTAGAGCAATTACAATTCTTTTCTTCATTATCTTTCTTTTTCATATTTCCTCCTTTATCTTCTTAAGATAAATATACACCATTAAATAACATTCAGTAAATCAAAAAATATTACATATACTTTGTATAGGAGAGAAAATATGAATAATGAAGCATTTGATAATTTTACTAATCAAGATTATTCTGGTTTATCTAATTGGTTAAATACATTAGATCCATACGAATTTTCTCTTTTTGGTGTCATTGCTGCCTATTTAATTGCTCCTTCACTAAATGCTAATCAGCAAAATTCAATAGGTAACTTTCTAGAAGAAATAGGACAGATTATTTTGACTATTGCTGCTCAAAATATCACTGTAAGACAAGCATTCTCTAACAATACCGAAAGTGTAGGTAACTTCGATTCAGCCAATACATCACCAGGAAACAGTTCTCAAAATATTAACTACCAAAATGAAATAGCAAGATTAAACCAAGAAATAGAATATTTAAAAAGAAAATTAAATAAATCTTTAATAAAAATAGATAATCTGTTAAAATAATAATTGTGATAATAATATGAATAAAGAAGAACAAGAACAAATATTAAAAGAGTATCCATATTTAGCTAGAACCTTAAATCACAATATCGTATTATCGGAAGAAACCTCAAAATATTATAAATCATTTCCGGTAATTCTTGGTAAAAGAACTCAACTAGCTATTGATTTATTATGCAGTGATTTTATCTATGAAAAATATACATCAAAACTAATTGATGGGACTTTATTAACCAGTACTCTAAATGTCTTTGAAATATATTTCGGAGATACTCTAGTAATAAATTCTTTTTCTAAAATAGAATTATTTAAAGTACTATCATATTTAATAAATGAACAAATATTTGATCCCTCTTCCAAAGAAAAAGAAAGATTTAATGCTTTAAAACAAAGTGTCTCCCTAGAAAATCTTATTTCTGAAAGAAATGATTTTCAAATAAGAGTGGATAATATTTCTTATAAAGTTAGTCCTCAAACTATTATAGATTTTATTTCTTTATCCCCATCCAAAAGAAAAGGGATGAAGATGTATGCTAATATTCCTATTAAACATATGGCATATTTATCTGTTCATTTTATTAAAGATACAAAATTATTAGATAATTACATAGTATCAGATAAAATAAAAACTTCAATAGAAAGTTTAGAATCTTACCAAGAAATTGACTTTGAATCAACAAACCAATATTTAAAAAATGAAGATCCTAATGAACAAAAAATCTCTATTAACCCTGAATTAAAAAGAAAAATCTTAGCAAACATTCCTGAAGGATTAGATAATCTTCAAAAAGCTATTTTTATTTATATGAAAATGTGCGAAATATTAACTTATGATGATGAATTTTATGCAGTTAATCAGCAAGGAGTAGTTGCTTTTAAACATGAACAGATAAATCATATCAATGAAATAACTCCATCTAACAATAGAGTAGTTTGTTATGAATTTAATGCTATATATAGTGTTTTTCTTAAACAATTAGGTTTTAATTACCGAACAATTTCTAGAGGATACATGGATGACTTTGGAGGTGGCCATGCCTTCTTAACTTTTAAGTCTGGTGATTATATTATTAAGGTTGATTCTGTAACTGGTGTTTTAAATGGTGACATTCCAAGAGTAAAGCAAAAATTACCTCTTGAAGGAATTATAATTTTAAATAAAAATAACGAAACTAAAGAAAAATTTAAAGCAGAATTAAAACGAATGGAAGATTTATACTATCAAATTGGCAAAGAACCAACCTTTGAAGAAACTCTTAAAGCATATGAACAATCTAGTCCCAATATAATGATAATTCCTTTTGCTGAAAAATTAGCAATATTTTTTACAAAATTAAAAAATAACAATTATGCTCAAGTAGATCGTTTAGGCTATATTCAAATTTTAAAGAAAACATTATTTTCTCAATTAGAATTAGATAATAATATTTCAATTTCATACGTAAGAAATAATCACCCAACACCTAATCTCGAAGCTGAAAGTATTGTAATTATTGCTATAAATGATGATATGTCTGCTGAAACAAAATATTACATTTATAATGCTAGATTAGGTTTAAATGAAATTGAAAAAGAAGAATTACAAGAAAGATTTGATAATGGTCACTATGATTATATAAATCCCAAAAGCAAGCCTAATATTCCTGGTATAAAAAAGGAGGTAGTAAGAGATGTTCGAAGAATTAATCAAAATAAATAATAAATTACTTATACTATACAAAGATAAAGATAGTGAAAGGTTAAAAAGACAAATTCTTATTTCTAAATTACTAACCGAAAAAGAATGCTTTCATATAATGAATATTGAAACTGCTTACAGTGTATTAAGGGATTTAGAAATACCTGAATCAGAAATAAAACCAATATATCTTAAACTTTTAGACCAAAATAAAAACGCTTAATGCGTTTTATTTTATTTCAACTAATTCATAATCTTTAGAACCAAACCCTAATTTTTCTGCTGAATCAATTATATATGTACCGTGTTGTCTTTCAACTCTTTCAACAAAATGATCTCTTCCTGAATCAGTAGAGTTATAAATTAAATCTAAACAAGCTTTATCTAATGCAATAGGATCTAAAGATGCTAATATTCCAATATCTTTCATACATGGATCTTCAGCCACAGCACAGCAATCACAATCTACTGATAAATTACACATTATATTAATAAAAGCCATATTACCATTAAAATGTTTAACAACGCTACTAGCAGCATCTGCCATTGACATAATAAAATCATCTTGTAGAGCTACATTATCCCATAATTTTTCTTGATCTAAAGTCTTACCAGCAGAATGAATCCAAGCCTTACCACTACTAGAAGCACAACCAATAGATAACTGCTTTAAAGCCCCACCAAATCCACCCATTGGATGACCTTTAAAATGTGAAACAACTAACATTGAATCATAATTATCAATATGTTTACCAACATAATTTTTATCAATTTTAAGATGATTAGGAACATATAATACTTTATCAGGCCCTTCAGCATCCATTATATCAACATTAAAATAATCACTCCAACCATGTTCTTTTAATAGTTCTAAATGTTTACCAGTCTCATTTCTAGATCCAGAATAAGCCGTATTACATTCAACAACCGTCCCATTAACATGCTCAACAATTGGTTTTAAAAATAAAGGATGTAAAAAGTTTTGATTACCTTTTTCCCCAGAATGAACCTTAACAGCAACCTTTCCTTTTAACTTTTTATTTAACAAATCATACACCTTAATAACATTTTCTGGTGTAATTTCTTTTATAAAATATACTTTTTCCATATAAATATCCTCCTATATATAAAATATAACATAATTTTTAAAAAAATTAAAAAAATATCTTGATTTAACATCTTTCTTGTCTTATAATTAAACATGTACTTAGCAATTTGCCCGATTAGCTCAGTCGGTAGAGCGCACGGCTGTTAACCGTTAGGTCGTAGGTTCGAGTCCTACATCGGGCGCCATTTAAAAATTAACTCACTTATGTGAGTTTTTTTATTTTTACCTTATTGTAAAAAAAATATTGACATGCTATAATAAAATTACAATAGGGAGAGTGCTAGAATGGATACATTAATAGATAGAGATGCTCAAATTGTCTTATATAATTTAAAGGCAAAGAAAAAAATCAAAAGAATTGAAGAAAACGTTGATATATTTGATAAAGAAATAAAAGAATCAATGGACAAATGTGATGAATTATTTAATAAATATAATGCTGATATTAATTATTTAAGCGAATTAATGGAAGTAGAAAATGATTTACAAAATGAAAATAGTAAAAGACATTCATCTTCTGAAAGTTTATTGGCTAAAAAAGATAGTATTTTAGAAGAATTAAAAGAGTTCCAATCTAAACTACCATTAACAGCTAAAGAAGATTTATCTTTCTTAATGAAAAAAATTAATGATAGACAAAAAAGAGAAGATGATAATCTTCAAGAACTAAAGCAAATAGAAGAATTATATCCTAATGCTAGAGAATATGATGTAAAAGCTGCATATACTATTTTTCCATTTTCTGCAATTAAATTATATCTTCATCCTGAAGAAATGGCAGAAACTGGTATTGAAGTTGAAGAAGAATCAATTGTAACTGCTGCACCTCATAATATGCCATATGTGGTAAGTATTAAAAAATATAATGAACCAGTAGAAGATTCTGAACCTGAAACAGATTCACCTCTTGATGAAAAATTATCAGCTGAAACCGAAAGTGATAATACATTCTTTGAAAGTGGAGATAAATTAACCTCAGCAATAAATAATAATGTTACTGCTCCAGAAGTAACCAAAGAAGAAGAAACATCTGTCTTATTAGCTCCTGGTATCGAAGAAAACACTGATATTATTGCTCCAATAGAAACTAGCTTTGATGAAGTAATTTCACCACTTAATTCAATTGAAGAATCAACACCACTAGAAGATAAAATTACTCAAGTAGAAGAAGCACCAGAGGAAGAAGTATCCGTTATCCCTGAGACATCTGTAATTGTCGAAGAACCAAAAGAGGAAGTTAAGGAAGAACCTAAAGACGAAACTCCTAAAGAACCAGAAACTAATGAAGTAAAATACACATTAGAAGAAGGATTAAGTTTATCAGATTTAGCATTAGCTTTATGTGAAGATTCTGAAGGATGGAATGATATCTATAAAGCAAATAAAACGGCTATTGAAGAAAGACTTAAAGAAAATCATATAACTGATCTAAATAATATTGAAAATAACACTGAAATATTTAAAGGATTAGAACTAATTATTCCTAATGAATTTACTAAAGAAAAAATAGAAAGATAAAGGTGAATAACAATGTATTTTTCTAAAGATGAAGTAATTGAACTAAATGATAAAAGAAAATTTTTAGTAGTTGATACTGCTTTAATTGATGATAACGCTTACTTTAAAATAATAAAGTTAGATGAAGAAGAAAAACCAACTGAAGAAACTGAATATATTAGTGTTCAAAACGATAACGGAAGACTATATATTAATGAACATTTAAAAGACGAAGAACTTGCTAAATTAACTGAATTTTTCTCATAAAAGACCTTATGGTCTTTTTTATATTCTGAATGAAATTTGACTTTCTTCCCCATAATATGATAAAATAAAAGCCGTTCGTCTGGGGAGGGGAACAAAAAGTGGAAAAAAGTGTATCTTCGCTGAAGATATTAAATATTATTATATGTGTTATTTTTTTAATAGCATTTGTTATTGTTGGAACAAGAGTAACAGTAAAAGCAAACGAAATAAATTCAAATGATAATGAGGTATTACCCTCGAACCCTTTTGAATTAGGATATGATTATCCAAAACTAAATGAAAAGTACATAAAAGTACAAGAAGAAATTGAAAATATAATTGTTAAAGATTTAAATTATTATATTGAAGAAAATTATGACACTATTTTATTCTTTGCTAATGCTTTCAGTTATAATATGGACGACATTATAAAAGACTTAAAATCATTAGAAAAAGAAAATAGTGAATTTGAAATAACAAACATTGGATATTTAAAAGACAGTAAAGGTAATTTAAAAACGTATGATAATTTTGAATATGGTTTAGTTGAATATTTTTACAATTTAAATAAAACAAAAAAACATTTAAGAAAAACATCATATAAACCTTATACAGGTTCATCAAATTATGTTGAAAAACTTATCTTATACTACTCAACAATTTATACCAATGTCGATGCAACAACATTATTAAGTATAGGAGCTGCTGAAAGCGGTTACTACAAAGTCACATATATGTTAAAGAAAAACAACATTTATGGTGGAATGTCTAGTAAAGGATTAGTTAAACATAATAATATTGAATTAGGTGTCTTAACATACGTTAGAATGATGTCTAGAAATTATTATGGTAAAGGTTTAACTTCAATCCAATCTATCGGTAGAGTATATTGTCCTGTCTTAGATAATGGTGTCAAAAAAGCTAGTCCACATTGGATTAACTTGGTATCAAAAGCGAAACAAAAATATGAATCATATAATAAAGAAATAACAATAAATAATATAATAAAAAATACTGAGATTTTATAACGCTCAGTATTTTTTTAACAAGAATAATTTTTCTTACTATCTTTTTGTGTAACTGTATATTTATTATTTTTAATATTATCAATAGTATAATTTTCAACGACCAAGTTATCCTTACCTAAAGTTATATAAGCTTGATATTTATCATTAACATTAATAACTTTTAAATAACCAAAATAACCATTTCCAATTATCTTATCAAGATTAACACATCCACTTTTATCAGAATAATTTGTATTAACTTCCTTTTGAATAACTAATACTTTATTCTTAACATCTTCTTTAAATACTTCCATATCTTTTTCAATGTTTTTATCATTATTAATATCTTCATATAATGTATATAAAGAAGAACGTTTAATAATATTATAACCTTTATTTATTAACTCATCTTTATTAGTAAGATCACTATAATTAACTTTATCAGTAATTCCCGAAAATTTAGGTTTAGTCTTCATATCAATACTAGTACTAATACCAACTTTAATAACATTAGTTGAATAATCAAAATTTAAATTAATTATTTTTTCATTAGAAGAATCAACTTTAAAAGTAACATTATGACTCCTATCTTTATATATAATGTTATATAAGTTATCATTACTATCACAAGTAATATTACCTAATTCTTTATTATTCTTATAAACAGTACCTTCTATTTTACTAGCACCACTACCTATAAAATAATAAGAATCATTTTTATTATTAAAGCCATAATATATTTCACCTTTAATATTATAATTACTAAACTTATATTTACCATAAGAAATATCAAAACCGGCTATTTTATTAGTAATACCATAAGTATAAACAGTAAGTGAAATATTATTTATCTTTTCTTTATTTAAACTATTAATAATATTTTCAAGATTATATTTATCTCCAAAAAGCTTTATCCAAGTTTCATTAACATCTTTCTTAGCATTCATATCATTTAGTGTATTTTTAATTAAATTATAAGAAGCATCTCCAACATAAGATAAAGTATAACTCTTAACATTAAAAACATTTTTAATACTTATCTTACTTTTATTACTAATAATATTAACATCATCCTTATAATGTTTAGTATAAGAATCAATCATCCCATCAACCACAGTTTGAATATTACTATTATCACCAATTATATTCCAAAGCTTTTCAACTTTTTTACTAGAGTTAACAATAGCTTTATCATTTATTTGTTCAGAATTAAACGTAATAGATTTTTTATCCAAAAAAGAATAAATAGATATTAAATTATCTTTATCATTATCTATTTCAGCAAGCATTTTAATCTGTTTCTTTTTATAATTTAAAGTTTGATCATAACGAATATTAACATCATCATAATTTTTACCATTACGTTCAATGCTAATCTTAGTATTTGATTTAAAAGATTCTATCATATCTCTTAATGAATTTTCATATTCATAAATACTAGAAATTTTATTATTACTATAATTTAAAAATTTTCTAAATATTTTTTCAGGTCTATTTATATTAAAATAAAGAAGACATAAAACCCCAGCAACAACAATAATACTAACCATAATAAGTAATATAATATTCTTTTTTCTCTTTTTTTCTTCATCTACTATCATCATTAGTCAACCTCTATCCTATATTAAATGATAACATTCAACTTAAAAATATACAATAATAATTTGTGAATAAATAAAAATTATATTATAATGAAATATAGGTGAAGTAAAATGAGAAAAGACAAGATTAATTATTATCTAGACATTGCTCAATCTGTATCTGAAAGAAGCACATGTTTAAGAAGACACTACGGTTGTGTAATCGTTAAAAACGACGAGATAATCTCAACTGGTTATAATGGTGCTCCTAGAGGAAGAAAGAATTGTGATGAATTAGGCTATTGTTATCGTGAAAAAATGGAAATTCCCAGAGGAGAACGTTATGAACTATGCCGAAGTGTTCATGCTGAACAAAATGCCATTATAAGTGCTGCTAGAAGAGATTTAATAGACTCAACTATATATATTGTAGGAGTTAATGCTAAAGATGGTTCAATTGAACCTAAAAGTACATCATGCATGATGTGCAAAAGAGTAGTTATTAACAGTGGAGTAAAAGAAGTAATTGTTAGAGAACCAAATAATGAATATTCTATATATAAGGTAGAAGATTGGATTAATGACGATGATTCGTTAAATGGAAGTCTTGGATATTAATATAAGGAGAAATATGAAAAATATAGTAGACTTTGATTTAGAAGGAAAAAAAGTTATTTTAAGATGTGACTTTAATGTAACCATCAAAGATGGAAAAATTCTAAGTGATGAAAGAATAACTGCATCCTTAAAAACAATTAACTATTTAGTTAATCATCAAGCTAAAGTAATTTTACTAAGTCATTTAGGAAAAGTTAAAAATAAAGAAGATATGGATAAAAACACTTTATTTCCTGTTTATCAAAAATTATGTGAATTATTAAACACAAATGTTTATTTTTCAAGTGCTACTAGAGGAACAATCTTAGAAATAAAAATAAATTATTTAAAAAATGGAGAAGTTCTTTTAATGGAAAATACCAGATATGAAGATTTTCCAGATAAACTAGAAAGCAAATGTGATGAGGAATTATCAAAGTATTGGGCATCATTAGGTGATATATTTATAAACGATGCCTTCGCAATGACTCACAGAAAACATGCCTCAAATTATGGAATTGCAAAATATTTACCACATGGTATTGGTTTTTTAATTGAAGAAGAACTAAAAGGATTAGAAATTGTAATTAATCCTCAAAGACCTTTTACCGTTATTATGGGTGGTGCTAAAGTAGAAGACAAATTAGATATTATTAAAGGAATTTTACCAAAGTGTGATTACCTACTTCTTGGAGGAGGTATAGCTAATTCATTCTTAAATATTGATCATAATGTGGGACTTTCTCTAAAAGATGATGACAAAAAAGAAGAGTTAAAAGAACTATTATGTATATATAAGGATAAAATAGTAATGCCAGTAGACTATAAAGTATTAAATGAAGATAAGGTATTTAGAAGAAAATATAACGAGATAGAAGATGAAGATAATATTTTAGATATTGGTGATGATACAATCATTATATATAAGGAAAGAATAAATGAATCACAAACAATATTCTTAAACGGTACTATGGGAAAATATGAATCTCAAAAAGAATTTGAAAACGGAACAAAAGAAATATTAACTGCAATATCTGAAAGTAGTGCCCAAACTGTTATAGGTGGCGGGGATGCTATTTCTAGTAAGGAATACTTCAATATAAAAGATTTTAGTTTTATTTCTACCGGTGGTGGAGCAACTTTAGAATATCTAGCAACCAATAAATTAAAATGTTTCGAAGAAGAATAACATGACAAGTTATTCTCTTTTTTTGTCAATCAAGTATAAATTTTTTGCAAGATTTAATACTTTGTAGTATAATGTTCACAAGAAAGAGGTTATTATGGAAATTTTACTAAATAGCAAGCATCCATTGCATTGCTATAAACACAATGGTAAAATCCATAGAACTTGGGATGAAATAACAATACTTGATGAGACAGACGATTATTTGGTATGTGGAAACAATAAAGTTAAAATTACTGAATCAGATGGTCGTACACACAAAACTAAAGAAACCGCCATTATATTTCTATATAAGGATAGATGGTTTCATGTAACAGCACAATTTAAAAATACTGGACTATATTATAAAGTTGATATGGCTAGCCCATTTTTAATTGATGACAATATTTTAAAATATATTGATTATGATTTAGATTTAAAAGTATTTCCCGATGGTGAATATAGAGTACTAGATCGCAATGAATATAAGTTTCATAAAAAAATAATGAAATATTCTGAGGACTTGGATTTTATACTTCAGAAAGAATTAACTAATGTTATAGAGTTAAAAAAATCTGAAAAAGGACCATTTAACAAAAAATATGTTGAGGAATATTATCAAAAATTCCTTAACTTACAAGGAAAATGAACTAATTAAAAAAAGTTCATTTTTTTTACAAAAAATACTAGACAAGATTAAATTAATATCATATAATACAAAGCATGCGCTTGAAAAAGAGCATAAAACAATTAAAAATATATCAAATTTTAAAAAAGTGGAATTTTTTTAAAAAAAGACTAGATATTTTAAAAATTATGTCATATAATACAATGTATGTGTTCAAAAAAGAGCACATACATTTAAAAATATATCAAAATTTAAGAAATGTCGAAAAAAGTCAAAAAAAATTAAAAAAAGTGTTGACTTAAGATAAAAGATTTGATATATTACTAATGCGCATCAGAAAAGAGCGCAGAATGATCTTTGAAAACTAAGTAAAATGTCAATTTTAAAGTAGTCAGATTAAACTTAAATAATAATTTATATTTTTATTGAGAGTTTGATCCTGGCTCAGGATGAACGCTGGCGGCATGCCTAAGACATGCAAGTCGAACGAAGGGACCCAATGACATTTATTGAAATTTGGAGAGCTTGCTCGAAGAATGGATTTAAATCGATTTGGATTATCCCTTAGTGGCAAACGGGTGAGTAACACGTGGGTTACCTACCTCCAAGTCGGGGATAACAGTTGGAAACGATTGCTAATACCGGATGTGGTCTACGGATTAAAGAAGCCTTTAAAGCTTCGCTTGGAGATGGGCCTGCGGTGCATTAGATAGTTGGTGGGGTAATGGCCTACCAAGTCGACGATGCATAGCCGAACTGAGAGGTTAATCGGCCACATTGGGACTGAGACACGGCCCAAACTCCTACGGGAGACAGCAGTTAGGAATATTCGTCAATGGGGGAAACCCTGAACGAGCAATGCCGCGTGAGTGATGACGGTCCTCTGGATTGTAAAACT
>SFSZ01000026.1 GCA_004563275.1 bacterium | reverse complement strand
CATGAGAAAGTGGCGGAAAATAATAATTATTGCAATCTCTCTTGTTAATGTCAGCACCATTAGCTATAAGCTGGAATTGTCAAGAAATGTGCAGTCGAAGAAAACCCAAAATAAAGAGCAAGAAAAGAAAAAGAATGAAGAAATTAAAAAGTTAACAGAATTAGGTGAAAAAGAAGCATTTAAACAGAATAAAATAGAAAGAAATAAACAACTAGAAGAATTAAGAAAAGCACTAGCTAGTCAATCACATGGCCATGGAAACACTACAAATAGTGAAAGAAGAAATATAACTGACATCGGAACATCTGAACCTCTTATTGATTGGAGAAGATTATTAAAAGAAGCTGTAAAATATGATATTGATTGGTCATATCAAAATGCTGGAATAGAGGATGGTGTAGTAACTGCATATTTGGAGGAAATGCCACGACCAGAGACAGAAATCGTTTTAGATACAAGTGGTTCTATAGATGAAACACTACTTAGAAATTTTTTAAGAGAATGTAAAAATATATTACAAACATCTAAAGTTAAAGTTGGATGCTTTGATACGCAATTTTATGGTTTTACTGAAATTAAAGATGTATCTGATATTGACAATTTGCCATTTTATGGTGGTGGTGGAACTAACTTTGATGTGGCTGTTAATGCATTTACAAGAAGGGTTGAAAATAAGATAATTTTTACTGATGGAGATGCAAATATGCCAAATACACCAATAGATGCAATCTGGATAGTTTTTGGTGGAATAAAGATTAATCCGGCTGGTGGGAAAGTAATCCACATAGACGATGAACAACTTGAAAGATTATGTAACTATCAGATGAAGGATGAACCTAAAGGTAGAACAAGATAATTGAGATTTGGAACAAAATCAGTTCTGAATCTTTTTTAATGCCTTAAATTATCGTTATATATAGGGAAAATCAATATTTTGTATTATAATTAAATTGTACAATTAGGACTTATTAATTATAGGTTATTAAAAGATTGAGTGATAGTATGAGAATAGGTTTAGATATAGATAATGTTGTAACTAATTTTGATAAAAAAATATGTGAAGAATTATTTTTAATAAATTAAAAAGGATTTAGAAACCATATCTAAATCCTTTTATTTATTATTTAATATTTCTTTAATCTTATCAGTATTCTTAAAATTTAACTTAGCAATATCACTTAAAATGCCTTCACCATATCTTTGAACCAACATCGCACCTTGCTTATCTACATCTAAACCAGCACCTTTTTTTAAGAATATATTATATTTTTCTTCAATCTTTTGCATTTCCCTTAAAAATACATATCTACATATAATTGAAGAAGCTGCAACACTTAAACATTTATCTTCAGCTTTGGTTGTAAAAGTAATCTTTGTAAACTTTTCCTTAGCACCATAAATATATTGAAAATAATTTCTTGGATAACAAAATTGATCTACAACAACGTATTTATAATCATAACCTTTCTTAACCATTTCACATAAAACCTTATTATGTAAAACAGCTTTAATTTGATTCATATTAGTAGGTCTTTGATTATAAGTTTTATTATCTAATATAAAAGTACTATGAGGAATTTTTTTAATAAGAGTAGGACCAATCTCTAAAATCTTTTGATCAGTTAATTTTTTAGAATCTTTAACTCCTAATTCATACATCAAACTCATATGTTCTTTATCTACATAAGAAGCCGTAACAACAACTGGACCAAAATAATCACCAGTACCAACCTCATCAGAGCCAATCGTAGCCACATTAATAAATCTTAAATCCTTAGCATCTTCTTTTTTCTCAGCTTTTTTATCTTCTTTTTGTTTTATCTCTGCATCAATATCTCTGTTATTAAAAGATTTCTCCATATCTTTCCAAATATTAGCATCAATATCCGCATTATTACCCTGAAAAACAACCTTACCAGATTCATATAAAGTAATATTAGTATCAGCATCATCAGCTTGAAATACAGCATAAGGAGGAGTTTTACTTCTTCTTTTATCTTGATAAAACTCAATCATTTTTTCTTTAATATTGTCACTAACACTAAATACTATAGTCATAATATCACCATAAACATCATAACATAATTTGATAAATAAATCTTTATTTTTTTATCTTTCTATAATATAATTAGTAAAGGATGTGTTATATATGAATATATTAGATTATTTAATTATTGCTGTTTTAATTATCAGCTTATTAGTTGGATTTAAAAAAGGAGTACTTAACTGTTTAGTAACATTTATTGGAACACTTGCAGTAATAGTTTTAGCCTTTTATCTAAAGAATCCTGTCTCAATATTCTTATACAATAACTTACCATTCTTTGATTTAAGTGGTAATTATAGTGGTATAAGTGTCTATAATATTTTAATATATGAAGGCTTAAGTTACGTTTTAACTTTATTTATATTATCTATTATAGCGGGCATTATAATAAAGATAACTGGTGTCTTTAACAAATTAGTTAATGCAACCATTATTTTAGGTATTCCAAGCAAAATATTAGGAGCTATCTGTGGTTTCATTGAAGGATATATCTTAATGTTCTTAGTAGTGTTCTTATTAAGCATAATTGTTCCTTCGTCATCACTATATAATAATAGTAAATATGCTGATACCTTAATGACTAAAACCCCAGTATTATCAAATGTTATTTCTAAACCATATAAAGCTTTTACCGAAATCTATGAAATAACTAAAAAATATGCAACTTCAAAAGATAAAACAGCTGCTAATTTAGAAGCCTTAAGTTCATTACTAAAATATGAAATTATCTCAGTAGATAATGCTCAAAACTTAGTAGATAAAGGTAAAATAGATTTTGAAGGAGCTCAAGATATAATTAATATCTATAGTAAATAGAAAGGATTAATATGATTGAATATTTAAGTGGCCAAACCCTAGAAGAAGTTCTAACAGAAGAAATTACCTTAGTAGACTACTTTGCTAATTGGTGTGGACCTTGTAAAATGATAGGTATGGAATTAGAAGAATTAACTAATACCCATATCATTAAAGTAGATGTTGATACTCATGAAGAACTAGCTAAAACTCATGGTGTCATGAGTATTCCAACTATTGAAATATATAAAAATAAAGAATTAGTTAAAACCATCATTGGTTATAAAACTAAAGATGAATTAGAGCAAATTATTAAAGATTTTAAATAACCTCAAATGGTTATTTTTTCTTTCTTAAAATATTACTTGCACTCATATTTAGCCCGTGGTATAATACTAATAGCTTTGAAGGGAGGGAAAAAACAGTGACTAAGGTAGAAGTTAGAGATGGTGACGTAGATAAGGCTTTAAAAAGATTTAAAGTTAAAGTTGCTAGAAGTGGTGTCCCTTCAGAATTAAAAAAACATAAATTCGCTGAAAAACCAGGAGTTCGTAGAAGAAATGAACTTAAAGAAATGATCAAAAATTCACGTAAGAAAAAACGTAATAGAGACTAGGTGATAATGTGTTTGAACAAATAAACAAAGATTTAACCGAATCAATGAAAGCCAAAGATACTTTCAGAACATCAGTCTTAAGAATGCTTAAAAGTGCTATAATCTATGAAAAAACCAATGGAGAAAAACATGACTTAACTGATGAAGATATTTTATCTATCATTAAAAAACAAGTTAAAATGCGTAAGTCTTCAATGGAAGAATATATAAGTTATAATAGACAAGATTTAGCAGATTCACTTGAAAAAGAGATTGAATTACTAAATACATACTTACCAAAAGAATTATCTGAAGATGAAATAAATAAAATTATTGATGAAACAATCAAAGAAATTAATCCAGATGGTATGAAAGGTATGGGTCTTGTTATTAAAGCAGTCAAAGAAAAATGTGGAGTATCTGCTGACATGACTTATGTAAGTAAAACAGTTAAAGAAAAATTATCAAATCTATAAAATCATTCACACGAATGATTTTTTTTATGCCATAATTTAAATTTTCGTTTTCTGAACTTTTTTTCATGCTTTAATCATATAATTAAATGGTGATCTAATGCTTGATATAATAAAGAATGGTTTAAGAAATAATGATTATTATATATGTTTATATCCTAAACATATTTATATATATAATTATATTGAAATAATAACTTTTACTAATGAATTTATTATTATTTCTTTTAGTGATTTAAAATTAAAGATTAAAGGTAAATCTATGCATATAAAAAAGATGGCTCATTTTGAATTATTAATTGAGGGTATAATTTTAGGTGTAAATTATGAATAAAACTATTAATATTAAAGTAGTAGGGTACCTAGATAGATTTATGAATAAATGCATTAAAAATAATATCTTTTTATTTAATATTAACTATATTAATGATGATACTGCTACTATGACGATATACTTAAATGATTATAAAACCATTAAGAAGCTTAATTATTATTCTAAGATTTCTATTACTGGTTATAACGGTTTAGATCGTTTAATTAATAATTTTAAATCTAACTTTTTTAAATATTCAATTGTCTTATTTTCTTTCATTTTAATGGATGTTTTAACGTCTTTTATTATTGATGTGAATATTATTCATGAAAATAAAAATATTCGTTCTTTGGTCTTAAAAGAACTAAATAATAAAGGTATTAAAAAGTATTCTTTAGCTTATTCTGATTCTAAACTTGAACAAATTAAAAAAGAAATAATTAAAGATAATCCCAATACTTTAGAATGGATTAATATTACTAGAAGTGGTATGAAATATATTGTAAGAATTGAAGAAAGAATTATCAAAGAAGATCAAAATGATAATTCTTATCGTCATGTAGTTGCTACTAAAGAAGGTCAAATAACTAAAATATTATCATCTAAAGGAGAAATTTTAGTAAGACAAGGAGATTATGTAAAAAAAGGGGATATCTTAATTAGTGGTGCTATTAACTTATATGATGAAATTAAAGGTAATACAGCTGCTACTGGTACGGTTTATGCCAATGTTTGGTATGAAGCAACTATTAAAATGCCTAAAAAAGAAACTATTACTAAACCAACCGGTAAAACAAGATATAATCTAAATATTAATAATAAGATTTTACTTAAAAATAAATATCAGAATTTTAAACAAGAAAACATTAAAGAAATTAAGATTTTAGGTTTAAAATTTAAACTATATAAAGAAGTAGAATATAAAACTATTACTAAGATTCTTACTAAAGAAGAAATAGATAAAAAGATTAAAAAACGTTTAAATGATGAGTTTATCATCAAATTAAATAATAAAGGCACAATTATTAGTCAAAAAGTTTTGCAGAAAGAAGAAAAAAATAGTACAATAGAATATAGAGTATTTGTAGTAACAAATGAAGTAATAAGTAATTACTCATATTATAGTGTAGGTGATAATAATGATTCCTAAAGCTGCAATTGACACTGTAATTAATTTATGGCCAATGATTATCTTAATTACAGTTGTTCTAATATCTATTAGACTAGTATACTTAAAAACTAATCATAAAAAGATATACTTTTATAAAGAGATAATGAATTTATTCTTTTTAATCTATATTTTATTACTCTTTGAATTAGTCACTACTACTGATATGCAATCTTATGGTAATAATTTTATTCCTCTTAAAGAAATGTTTAGATATAATTTAAATAGTAAATTATTTTATCGTAATGTTGTTGGTAATATTGTCTTATTTATTCCTTTTGGTTACTTTATAAGTTATTATTGTAATGCTAAAAAGGGAAGATACAGTATCCTAATTGCTTTTATTACTAGTTTAACTATTGAGACTATTCAAATGAATATTGGTCGTAGTTTTGATATAGATGATATTATTCTTAATGTTATTGGTGGCTTTATTGGTTATTTATTTTATATAATATTTGATAAATTGTTTAGTAAAGCTAGCTTAAAACTTAAAAATGATTTATTATTAAATGTAATATGTTTAATTATTATTATAATTTTATGTATGATTATACTTAATTTATATGGAGTGGGGATTTCATGAGTGATTTTGAAGTTATTGATAAAGTAGATTATAAAGATTATGAATATTTATATGATTTATTAGAATTTGCCTTAGAAAAATTAAATATTGAAAATAGTACTTTTAGTGTTATTTTAACTGATGATGAAGAAGTTCATTATTTAAATAAAACTTATCGTAATATTGATAGAACAACGGATGTGTTAAGTTTTGCTTTAAATGATAATGGAGCTTTTCCAGGGCCTATAAATGTTTTAGGTGATATTTTTATAAGTATTCCTAAAATGAAAGAGCAAGCTATTGAATACAGTCATAGTGAAAAAAGAGAGTTATCTTTCTTAGCTCTTCATGGTTTATTACATTTACTTGGTTATGATCACACTAAAGGACCTAAAGAGGAAGAAGAAATGTTTGGTCTTCAAAAGGAGATATTAAATGAAAAAGGCATTATCGATTAAAAGAATTATTAAATCATTTGGTTATGCTATTAATGGAGTTAAATGTGCGTATAAAGATGAACCTAACATGAAAATTCATGTTTTAGTCGCAACTATTGTTATTTTACTCGCATTTATTTTAAAAGTATCAACTCATGAATGGCTTATTTTATTATTATTAATTGGCTTAGTGATTGCTGCTGAAGTTTTAAATACATCCTTAGAAAACTTTGTCGATTTAGTAACTAAAAAGCAAGATCCCTTAGCTGGTAAAGTTAAAGATACTGCTGCTGGATTTGTTATGGTTTTAGCTATTTTATCAGCTATTGTTGGTTTAATAATATTTATTCCAAAATTTATTTTATTAATAGAAGGGAAATTATGGTAGAAAATTTAAAGAAATTAATTAAAAATTCTTATAGTCCAATTTCTCATTATGGAGTAGCCTGCATATTAGTATGTAAAAATGGTCAAGAATTCTTAGGTGTTAATATTGAAAATCCTTCAGGTAAAGCGGGAATGTGTGCCGAACAATCAGCAATATCTGCGGCAATTACTGAAGGTTATACCTCTAAAGATTTTAAAGAACTACACGTTATGGGAACTGGAAAAGAAATTTGCACACCATGTTTTTTATGTAGACAATTACTAGTTGAATTTTTTGATGCATCATGTGATGTAATTTGTTATAATAAAAAGGGAAATTCCAAAACTTATAAAGTTGAAGAGTTATGTCCTCATGCTTTTAAATTGGAGGAATCAGATGGTAAATGAATTAGAAAGATTATTAAGTAATTCATATGCCCCATATGATAATATTTGCTTTAGTGCTATTGTAACAACCAAAGATAAAAAAGTATTTGGTGGTGTATCTGTTAAAAATGCTATATTTAGAGATACCATCTATGCTGAGCAAACAGCCATATCTAGAGCTGTAACTTTAGGTTATCGCTATAAAGATTTTGATGCTTTATATTTAATGGTCAGCACTAATGATTTAAATGATTTAAAATATATAAATAAAGATATGATTTTAGAGTTCTTTGAACCCGATCGTGAAATCTTCTTATATAACATTAAAAGAGAAGTAAGAGTTATTAAAGTAGGTAATTTAATTAATCATATCTATTAGGAGGTAATTATGAAAAGTGGATTTGTAAGTATTATAGGTAGACCTAATGTCGGTAAAAGTACTCTTTTAAATACCTTATTAGATACCCATATCGCTATTGTATCAAATGTTGCAGGTACTACCAGAAACGCAATTCAAGGTGTTTATAATGATGATGAAGCTCAAATAATATTTATAGATACACCAGGTATTCATAAACCTCAAGATAAATTAGGAAAATATTTAAATAAACAATCTTATGAATCACTAGAAGATGTAGATGCCATATTATTTGTAGTAGATGCCACATCAATTCCAGGTAAAGGTGATAAGTTTATAATTGAAACTTTCAAGAACATTGAAACTCCAGTAATTCTAGTATTAAATAAGATCGATAAATTAAATGATGAAGGAATCTTAAGAGCAATAAATGCTTATAAAGATTTATATAACTTCTCAGATATTATCCCAATATCAGCCTTAAAAGATGATAATACTAAACGTTTAATTAAAATCTTAAAAGGTTATTTAACCGATGAAATAAAATATTATGATGATGGAACCTTTACTAATACATCACTTCAATTTATGTTAGGAGAATTTGTTAGAGAAAAAATCTTAAATCTAACTAATGAAGAAGTTCCGCACTCAGTCACATGTGTCGCAACTCATCTTCAAGATAAAGGAAATATTATTGAAGTATATGTTGATATCATCATTGATCGTAATTCATTAAAGAAAATAATAATTGGCTCAGGAGGATCAATGCTTAAACAAATTGGTTCTTTAGCCCGTAAAGATATGGAAGATTTACTAGGTAAACAAGTTTACTTAGAATTATACGTTAAAACAATTAAAAACTGGAGAGATAAAGAAAGATATTTATCTGAATTAGGTTTTAAAGATTTTGAATAAAAAGGAGAAATTATGTCAGTACAAAAATATACAATGGAAAAACAATTAGAAATTGGAAGAGAAGCTTACGAAGAATTAATTAGAACTAAATATGATTATAATACTCTAATATTTATATCAGAAAAATATGGTTATGCTGAAAGCAAGATTAAAGAACTTATTAGATGTTATCGTAAAAATGTAATTGATCCTAAACCAACTCCAGAACAAGAAGAGTTATTTATTAAATATCGTAATGAATTTACTAAAAGACAAGTATCAAAAAACGTTGAAAGATCTAAACAAGAAAGTGCTAACATTGAACCTAAACCAAATACTGCTTATCAAATAATTGATGAATATTTAGATAGTGAAGATGTATTTCCATATTTCATTGCTTTAAAGTACTATAAAGCCGCTACTAATTTTCCAGCAGCTTTACAAAAAATGAAAAATGGTAGTGAACAAGATATTCTTTATTATAGTGCTTATCGTGCAGCACTAGCTAAAAAGAAACAAGAATTTTGTGATATATTATTTGAGATAGTTGCCAAACTTAGAAATGGTCATGATATAAATGGTAAACATATCAACTTTGAACCATATGATTTATATGAACAATATCATATTCCATTCGTCAAATTTAAAGCATACGTTGCATCATTATATTCAACTAGACTAAAAAATGAAGTTCCACTAACTGTTGAAGAATATGGTTTACTTCAAAAATTCATTGTTAGATGTGAAATGAGTAAGAGCCATTTAACTGGAAATTTAGATAGAGTAGTAGCAACTAAATATTATTGCGATGGTCGTGAATCAACCCCAGATGAAATTCAACAAATACTTGAATATTTAAATGAAAAGAAAATGCCTCTTAATAATGCTAACGTTAACACATGTTTTGAAAGAATGTGCCGTGGCTTACTAAGAAGACCAGAAAAAACAATTTAACTGAATAAAATAAAAATAAATACCCCACTATATAAATAGAAAGGGTATTTATTATGGATAAAAAAGAAGCTTGGGAAAAATTTAAAGAAACCGGTAAAATTGAATATTATTTAATTTATAAAAGAGGATAGTTATGTTAAAAAAGATTGAAGGTATTATAATTAGTGAAACTAATTATGGTGAAACAAGTAAAATAATTAATATATTTACTAAAGATGGCATCATTGGTGCCATTGCTAAAGGAGCTAAAAGTATTAAAAGCCCTTTAAGAAGTTTTACCATGACCTTCACATATGCTGAATTTAACATCTACTATAATGAAAATAAATTAAGCACTATCAAAAGTGCCGATATTATAAATGATTTATCAAATATAAAAAAAGATATTACTTTAATAAGTTATATGTCTTTTTTATGTGATTTAAGCACGCAAGTAATGAAACAAAATAATAATGAAGATATCTATAATCTATTAATATCATCGTTATTAAAAATAAATAATGGTTTAAATCCTATGGTAATAACTAATATTTTAGAACTAAAATTATTAGATTACTTGGGAGTAGGAATTTCCTTTAATTCATGTGCAAAATGTGGTTCAACTCATAATATAGTCACTATCGATCCTGATATTGGTGGCTATATTTGCCAAAACTGTTATACTAATGAAATTCTATATGATGAAAAAACCCTAAAAATGTTAAGAATGTATTATCTAGTTGATATTAATACTATTACCGATTTAAAAATAAGTGATAAAGTAATTAAAAATATTAATTACTTTGTAAATACCTATTATGATAGATATACTGGATTATATTTAAAAAGCAAAAAATTCTTAAATGAAATGATAAGTTAATCTTAGCTATTTTAAAATAGCTTTTTTTATGGTAAAAATTGTGCTATCATTAATAAGGTAGGTGAACACATGAGTAAACGAAATAAAATCGTATTGATGATAGTAACTTTAGGCTTAATCTTAGCATCCGCTGGTTTAACATATGCTTTTTTTACCAGCTTTAGTTCATCAGAGTCTGCATCAACCATTGCAGCAAAAGGTGGAAATATGAGTATAAAATATGCTAGTG
>SFSZ01000054.1 GCA_004563275.1 bacterium | reverse complement strand
ATCAAATCCAGAATTTTTACAAGCATCTTTTGCTTTATTTAAAACCTTTAAGAAATTTCTCCAGTCTTTATATTCTAAAACTTTTGAAAGTTCCCTAGCATACCAATATTCATTTCCATATTCATCTATATGTTTAATATTTTCAAAAATATTATTAGTATATCTATCTACAATTTTCTTCATTACTACCGTTGCCAAAAATCTATAAATATCTATAAATCTTGTTTAATTCCCTGTTCTACGAGTCCGATTTTGAAAACTATAAATAGTAATCTACTTTCGTTTGATATAACTCTCCGAGGGCGTAAATTCGGATACAACGCATCCTACATATCAGCATTATCTTGTTCGTGATACTATGCTGATTTATACTTAGAAAGATTGATACTAGCATTTAAATCTCTATCAATGTTAAGACCACAGCTACACTTGTAAACTCTATCTTTAAGTTTTAAGTCTTTTTTTATCTTCCCACATTGACTACAAGACTTCGATGATGGATAAAATCTATCTGCTACGACAAACTTAATTCCTCTAAAATTACACTTGTATTCAAGTTGCCTTCTAAATTCAGAGAATCCTTGTTTTCTTATAGCATCAGATAAATGTTTATTTTTCATCATATCAGAAACTGCTAAATCTTCTATTACAACTCTGTATGGTTTGGTTTTCACTATATTAGTTGTAGTTTGATGAAGATAATTATTTCTAATATTAGCTAATCTTCTGTGTACTTGCTGTATCTGTTTTTCAAGTTTTATAATATTTTTAGTTTTGACATACTCCTTTCCTTTTTTATTTTTCTCATATTTTCTACTTACTTGTTTTTGTAGTCTTTTTAATCTTTTTTCGATTTTTCTGACCATATAAGTTTTATTTATATTTTTATAAACTGTACCGTCAGAACATATTGCTAAGTCTTTAAGACCCAAATCTATTCCTAACGATATATCTGTTAATTCTTCTTGGTTTTCCTCTTGCTCTATACCTACTGAAATATACCAATACTTATTATCATAGCTTATCCTTGGATTACTATATTTGACTCCAATAGGTAGTTGCTCATTAGTTTTAATCCAACCTATTTTTTCGATATTGACTAATTTGTTATCTTTAACTTTAAGTTTTACATTATCGTTATAAAAAGACTTTTTACTTCTTTTCTTAGTCTTAAATCTTGGCTTATCTGATAATCCTTTAAAAAATCTTTTGTATGCATCACAGGCATCTTTTACAGCTTGTTTCGCAATATTATTAGATACTTCATTTAACCAACTTAATTCATTCTTTTTTAGTTGAGTTATTTCTTTTCTAAGAACACCATCAGATATAAATTTACCACCATTTTTATAATTTTCTTCTTGCTTCGCAAGTGTCCAATTATATATAAATCTTGCGGTACCTACTGATTGCCATAGTTTTTGCTCTTGTGTTTCACTGGGATATAACCTAACTTTCTTCGCAAGTATCATCCTCTATCAACTCCTTAATCATTTTCTTAGCTTTATTAGCTCTTTTACCTTGAAACCTACAGCTAAACACAGTAACTATTTGAATTAAATCTTCGACTAACTCTTGTTCTTCTGTTCTCTCGGTATTATCTATAATCTCAATAGTAGTTCCATACTTATCACAAAGATTTTCTATTAACTCATATCCGAATCTAATTAATCTATCTTTATAAAGGACTACTATTTTATCTACTTCTGAATTAGTAATCATATCTATCAATTGATTTAATCCTTTTTTGTTGTAGTTTATTCCACTTCCAATATCAGAAATAATCTCGAATTGATAACCTTTTGCATACATATATGTTTTTACATTTTCAATCTGTCTTTCAAGGTCATCTTTTTGCTTATGAGAACTAACTCTACAGTAACCGATAGTTTTCTTGTTTAGTTTATCTTTCGATTTTAAACCTAAAAAATGATTAAGTTGTTCTTGGGAATAATATCTTGTTCCACCTGCCGTTATATGGTGGGGTTTTAAAATTCCTTTATTATCCCAATTTCTAAGAGTTTGAACGGTTTTACCTATTTTATTTGCAAATCCTCCTATTGAGTAATACTTCATTTTTTTATCACCTCAATAGTATTATAACATAAATATATAAAAATTTAATATAATTCTATAAATTTTTATGGATTTATGTTAACTGTTCACGCCCTCCTCATATACTTGTAAAGTAATTTTACATTTCTACTACAATATAAATTACTAAGTTTTTCTACTTTTTCTATATTTAATTTTGCAAATTCTTCCTCATCTATACGTAAATCATTAAATAATATATTTTCAAGTTCCCTATAATTACTAAGAACCCTAATAGTATATAACTTATCACATAAAGCCTTTTCAATAGATGCAATTTGATAAGAATAATTATCCTCTT
>SFSZ01000053.1 GCA_004563275.1 bacterium | reverse complement strand
AAACTAATTGTGACATATGAAAATAAAAAATATGAATATGACTTAATAGTAAGAGAGGATGTAAAGAAGTCAACATATTTAAATACAGTTAAAAATAATATAAAAGATGTTATAACAGGTAGTTTAACTAAATAGTGTAATAATTAAAATATCTAGGTTAATCTAGATATTTTTTATTAAATTAATGATTTGTAAAATCTTTATGTTCAACATTATACGTGATATAATATATATGAAAATGAGTGATATAATCAATTAATAATGGCGGTGATGATTTTGAATCCTGAAAAAGTAGGTAAATTTATAAAAAAAATTAGAAAAGATAATAAATTAACACAACAAAAATTAGCAGATAAATATGGCGTAACATATCAAGCAGTAAGTAAATGGGAAAATGGAATTAATCTTCCGGAAGTTACTCTAATAAGACAAATGAGTAAAGATTTTGACATAAGTGTTGAAGATATATTAGATGGCAAACTAACTAAGAAGAGGAAAAGAAAATATTTAATTAGTATTATAATAATTATTAATGTTATTTTAATACTTGGAATAATTTTAATATTAAAAAATAATGATAATACTTTTAAATTTAAGACTTTATCAACAACTTGTAATGAGTTTAAAGTATCCGGAAGTATTGCTTATGATAAAAATAAATCTTCTATTTATATTTCTCATATTACATATTGTGGAGGAGATGATAAAACTATTTATAAAAAAATAGAATGTAATCTTTATGAAAGAAATGATAGTACTAGTACAAAGATTAGTAGTTGTAAGTCAAATAAAAAAGAAATTACTTTAGAAGAATATCTAAAGGATGTAGAGTTAAATATAGATAATTATACTAAAACTTGTAAATATTATAATAATGAAAGTTTTTATTTAGAAATAAATGCCATTGATAAAAATGATAAAACTATAACTTATAAAATACCATTAGAACTTAAAAATAATTGTTCTGAGTAAATTCAACCATTTGTTGAGTTATTTCAACTATAAGGTTATATGATTTTATTTTTAATAATGATACAATAATAATGTGAAAGGAGAAAATATGAAAAAGAATATAATGATATTAATATTATCAATCATATGTTTATTATCTGGAGGTTTTATAAGTTATTTTGTTTTTAATCCAACCGAAAAATATGATTCATTACCTAAACCTGAAGTAACAGGTGGAGAAAGGGGAATGCTTGGTATTGATAAAAATATTAATGAAGAAACAATAGATAAGTATTTAGGGCGTGATGACTCAGTATATCGAGATATGAGAATGTTAATTGATCCAGGTAATTATTCTGCGATTGGAGGGGATTCTTATTTATCGGGATTGGTTTCCGGATTTGAAGTTGTACCATATCCATTGTTAACAGAGGTTAAAGGATTACCAGAAGCAGTTGGAGATAGTTATAAAGGAAAAACTTTATTTACTCAAGATGAAAATGGAACATATAAAGCAAATTATGAAGAATCAATTGAATATTTAGAGTATTATTTTCCAAAAGATAAATATATTTTTCTAATGTGCGGTGGTGGTGGTTACGCTGGAATGACTAAAAACTTATTAGTATCACTTGGTTGGGATGAAAATAAAATTTATAATGTAGGTGGCTATTGGTATTATAATGGTAAAAACAACATACAAATAAAGAAAACAAATAATAATAAAACATCTTATGATTTTTGGAAAGTAAATTATCATGATATAGATTTTGAAGATTTAACAGAGGTTTCTAACGATGATTAAAAAAATATCTATTATTTTAATTTGCATACTCTCAATATTAATGACAGGATGTTTTAACAGAACTAGCCAAAATGATAACAGCAAAATTTATTTGAATAATAAATATTATAATAAAGGAAAATTTATAAAGGTTGATAAAAATGACTTAAATAATATAAAAAATGGAAATTACATATTATATACATATAATAATTATTGTAGTTTACCTGTATCTTGTGAAAAAGTATTTCAGGAATTTATGTCAAAATATAAAATAGATTTTTTATCTATACCATTTGATGAATTTAAAAAAACTGACTTTTATAAAAGCGTTAAATATGCTCCGTCAGTAATTATAATTGAAAATGGAAATATAATATCTTATTTAGATGCTAATTCTGATATAGACTTAGAAAAATATCAAGATGTTAATAAATTTGAAGAGTGGTTAAATAATTATGTGAATTTTTCAAAAAAATGAGGCTAATTTTAATATAATTAGTCTTTTTATTTAATTACAATTATATTTCATGATATAATGTCTAGAAAGTTAATGATATAATGTCTAGAAAGTTATGAGATTTTTAATGCAAATTAAAAATCTTATAACGTTATTGTACCAAATTTCTGTCGATAAAGTTATAAGGGAAAAGTATCATTTGTTTTTTTAAAATTTTTAGATATTTTCCAAATATTATGGTAAATGATAACAATTAATTATACTAAACTACCCAATTTTGGATAAATTTACCCCTTACCCCTAAAGTTTGGAATCCTAAAATAATATATAAATTGTTAAATTAAGAGTCGATGAATATCATATTGAAATGAATAACTAAAATTGGTTGAACCACATTTTTCACATTTAAATTCATGAAATTTTCTAGATATTGTAGATACAAATTCATTAGTTAATATTTTAGATATTATTAATCTACATAATCTAATATTATTCTTTTTATTTCTATTTGATAGTAATCCATAATGTTTAATTTTAGTAAAATTATCGGGAAGTACATGAAGCAAGAATCTCCTAATAAATTCTTCACAAGAAATGGTCATTTCTTTAATTTTAGAATTATCTTTGTAATCTTTATATTCAAAAGTCACTTTATCATCTTCAACATTTTTAATTCTTTCATTTGAAATGGCAACTCTAAAGGAATATCTTCCAACATATTCAACAACATTTTCTGCCTTACCTTTAGGTGGTTCAATATATGTTATCCAAGTTTTATTATAAAATGGTTCTAAAAATTTATTAAATGACTTTAAATCATTAATGTTATTTAGAATAAGATTATCAAATTCATGTTTTAGATAATATAAAAACTTGCCTCTAAATAAAGAACCTAAGACTTGAACTTTAAATAAGTAATCTTTATCACAAGAAATCCATTTGTTATTTTTTAAACCACCCCCAGTAACAATAGAGTGAATATGAGGATGAAATTCCATAGTCTGACCCCAAGTATGAAGAATAGAAGTAATACCAACTTTAGCACCTAACCATTTAGAATCTTCACATAATTCTAATATTGATTCACTTGTTGCCTTAAATAAAATGTTATAACAAATTCTAGAATTATAAAGAAATATTTCATTTAATTCATAAGGAACAGTAGTAATGATATGAAAATACTTGGAATCCAGTAAATAACTGGACTCTTTTTGAATCCACTTTTCACGTGCATAGCTTTGACACATTGGACAATGTCTATTTCGACAAGAATTATAACCAAAATACTCTTCACCACATTCTTCACATGTACAAATATGATAACCAAGCTCTTTAGTACCACAGTTTCTTATAGCATTAAAAACTTTCCATTGTTCTTTAGATAAGTTATGTTTTTCAATATAATCATCTCCATATTTTAGAAATATATCTTGAATAGTAAAGTTAGACATGTTTACTAACCTCATTTAAAGGCGAATAGATATCTTTAAAATTTTCTGCCATATGAAGATACATAGAAGTAGTATTTATAGATGAATGTCCTAAAATATTTTTTAATTCCCAAATATCACCACCATTTTTAATAAATTCAGTAGCATAAGAGTGTCTAAGGGTGTGGAAAGTAATAGAATTATCTAAATTATTGTTTTCTTTTATTTTTTCAAAGGCTTCTTTAATACCAAAAGAAGTTATGCATGTATCTTTAGTTGCTTTATATTTTCCTGGAAAAAAATAATTATTAGTTATTTTATCTTTGTTTTGAATCCAATATAATCTTAAAAGTTTTAAAGTAAAATCTGGTAATGGAGCATATCTTTCTTTGTTACCTTTACCTATAACTCTAATTTTATGTTCCTTACTTAAAATATCAGAAACTTTTAAGGAAGCAACTTCGCTTATTCTGAGGCCAGAACCATAGGCAAGCATAATCCAAAGTTTATGTTTCAAATTAAATTCAGAATTAAACATTTTAATAAAATCTTGTTTAGAAATAATTTTAGGAAATCTAGATGGAATCTTAGTTTGAGGGAGTAAAATATTACTAAAATTTTTATTAAAATTAACTAAGTAATAGTATTTAATAGCCGCACGATTAACATTAATCGTAGCAGCAGAACAACCAATATTAATAAAATTTTTCTTTAAGTACTCTAAAATATCATCTTCATTTAGTTTTTTTAAATCCTTTCTCTTATAATAATTTTTGAATCTATTAATACAACTTAAATAGTTCGAAACAGTTCTATCTGAACATTTTCTTAGTAATAATAGATTCTTGACTTTTTGTAAGTCTTCAGTCATAAAAAATACCTTCTTTCTATAATTTGTCAAAACAAATCACAAAAAAGGCTTTATTTAATTTAAGAAATGTATATAATATAACTAGCACTTGAGTTGTGGTTTGTTTTGATCGACATATATACTAAACTCAAGTGCTTTTTTTGTAAATGAAAATTCACTCAAAACTAAAGACTTTTCGTCAGAAATTTGGTACAAT
>SFSZ01000052.1 GCA_004563275.1 bacterium | reverse complement strand
TTTTTTCCATTTAGAATATAATGAATCATTACTAGTTCTAAGATTTTTAATAGAATGAATAATATTAACAACAGGACATAAAGTTATAAATATATTTTTAATATTACTCATAATCTTTGCTTTTGTACTTAATTTATTAAACTTACGTAAAACCTCATCATTATTATACTCCATCTTCTTTTTTATATACATTGACTTACTTACATTAATAATACCACTTGCTAAAGTAGTTATTAAGTATAAATTTAACCACATAATATTTTCCCCCCCTTATCAAATAATGCTCATTATGATACTACAAAATAGATGATTTGTCAACTAAAGAGCCAAGTATTATAAAATAAAAAGAGAACTAGGTTCTCAAATTATTTTATAATTCATTTACTATTTCTTCTAATGTTTTAAAATTATCTTTTTAAACTCTCTTTTACCTTTTTGAATAACTAAAGATGATTCATAGTCACTAGCATTAATTATTTTATCAATATTGCATTCTTTTTTTCCATTGATACTTATTGCATTTTGACTAATCATTCTTCTTGCTTCTGATTTAGATTGTACCATATTTGAATTAAATAATAAATCTATTAAAGAAATACTTTTCTCTTTTAATTCATAAATTTCAATATCATCAGGTATATTCTTATTAGCAATTTTATTATATCTTTCTTCTGAGTCTTTTATGTACTCTTCTCCATGATACATTTTTATTATTTCTCTTGCATATATTCTATGTGCTAAAACAATATCATCATTAATTATTTTTTCAGTATCATTCATATCTATATCAGTTGTTAATTTAAAATAATCTAAAAGTACACTATCAGGTATTTTCATTGCTTTTTCAAACATAATTAAAGGTGACTCATCTATACCAATATAGTTGCCAAGTGATTTACTCATCTTTTCTTTTCCATCTGTTCCAACTAATAAAGGAAAACACATAACATCTTGTGGTTCTTGTCCATAATCTTTTTGAAGTTCACGCCCAACTAATAAATTAAATGTTTGATCAGTACCTCCTATTTCAATATCAGCATTTAATGCTACTGAATCATATCCTTGCATTAATGGATACATAAACTCATGTATACCAATTGGAATATTATTTTTAAATCTATTGTTAAAGTCATCTCTTTCAAGTATTCTTGCTACCGTATACTTACTAGTTAATTTAAGTACATCTTCAAATGAGAGTTTACTTAACCATTCTGAATTATATGCTATTCTTATCTTACTAGGATCCAATATTTTAGCAACTTGTTTAAAATATGTTTCTCCATTTCTTCTAGTTTCTTCAAAACTAAGTGATGGTCTAGTTTTAGACTTACCAGATGGATCTCCAATCATTGCTGTGAAGTCCCCAATAACAAAAACTATTTCATGACCTAATTCTTGTAATATTTTTAATGCACGTAATGGTACTGTGTGTCCTAGATGTAAATCAGGTCTTGATGGGTCAGCACCAAACTTTACTATTAATTTCTTTCCACTATTTAATTTCTTTAATAGTGTTTCTTCACTGAAAATATCAGTTGTTCTTCTAAGTATTAATTTAATTTTATCTTCTTTCATTTTTGCCTCCTAAAAAAAGCGATAATTAATCCATAAGGACGAATTATCGCGGTACCACCTTAATTCTTGATAAAATCAAGCACTTTATAGATATAACGTATCTCTCGATTAAACTCATAATATGTATTTCAATTATATTTGATTTCTTATTTTCACCAACCATAAGATCTCTATATTTAATAATTATAATTTACTTGTTATTAATCACAGTTCCGTAATATTATACTATATTATTTAATAAATGTACATAAGCAACTATATTATGCTAATCCTCGTTAATTTTTTTATTATTAATTGAATAATTTTATTGCTGTATATTAATAGAGGCTATGAATTATATAATCTTTTATCATCTATCATACTCATAATAACACTATCAGTAAACTTCCCATCTTTCTTCTTATATTTTAATTTTTCAATTCCTTCTTGAACAAATCCACATTTTTCTAGAAGTCTAATACTAGAAATATTTTCTATCATTACTTCTGCACTTATTCTAGTACAATTTAAATCATTAATTAAATAGTTGATAACAGCAATCAAAGCTTCTTTCATTAGGCCTTTATTTTGATATGGACGCGCTATTAAATAAGCAATTTCAGCACTTTCATGCTTTTTATTAATAGTAAAACTTATTTGCCCTATTAATTCTTTTGTGTCTTTTAATTCAATTGCATATTGTCTAAAATTTGAATTATTTTCATAACATTCCATATAATAATTAATACTATTTATAGCATCTCCAATTGTTTTATAATTTTTCCACAGCATGTACTTAGTTATTTCACTATCAGTTCCCCAATTATTAAACAATGATTCAGCATCATTTATTTGAAACTTTCTTAGTTTTAATCTTTGTGTTTCTAACGGCTCAATTGGTTTAATT
>SFSZ01000025.1 GCA_004563275.1 bacterium | reverse complement strand
TCATAATCTTTTCTCATTAGTCCAACATCCATATCATCATCCCATGGAATAAAACCTTCATGTCTAACTGCTCCTAATGCTGAACCACCTAAAAGATAATAATCAATATTATTTTCATCACAAAATTTAACAAATTCATCCATTATCATCATTTGATATTGTTGTAATTTCTTTAAATCTTTAGCTTCCATAAATACCTCATTTTCTTTTAAGTAAATTTAAACCAATACTCTTAAGTTCTTTAAATTCATGTGTATATAAACTAGTTAATATAAATAGTGTACCAGATAATATACTAATAAATAAACCTTTAACAATAAACATTAATATATTATTAACAACTATAAAACTAGAAGCATAATAGCATATTACCCCAAAACACATAACTTTAATAAACCTAAATATATATTTTAAATAATAATTACCTACTTTTTCTTTAAAAACATTCTTATGAATTATCAAAGGATCTATCCAACCAGCAGTAACTATTCTAGATACACTAGTTGCAAAAAATACTCCTGCTAATCCTATGCTTTTAGCCCATACAATCGATAAAACTATATTAAGCGTAGCTGATGCTACCGGACTCCATCTATACTGCATAAATAAGCCACTAGTTTGTCTATAAGTAAAAGCTGCAAACTGTGTACCATTAACATAAAAATGTAAAACTATTGAAAAAACAACCAAATTAGATAATAAATATTTTTTACCTAGCCATATCGTTATAAAATCATTAAATAATAAGTATAAACAAATTGAAAAAATACAATAAACAAAAGTTGTAAAATAGAATAATTGATCAAATACCTTTTTACTTTTACCTTCATGATCTACCGCAATCAAATTACCAACACTAGCCGTAAAAGCGTTAAATACCTGACTTAGTACTTGAGTTATCGCACTAACAATAAGTAAATAATTTGAATATAAACCTAGTACCGCTAACCCTAAATATTTAGAAATAATAATACTATCAGTACCATTTAAAATAACCGAACTTATTTTATAAACAAATAAAGCCTTGACATTACTAAATATTGATTTACTAGTTTTTTTAGGTAAACTTTCTTCCGGCATCTTAATCGTATACGGATACATCTTTTTAGACTTATAAGCTAAATAACTATAAGTACATATCGTACAACCTAACTGTAAAATAACATATAAATAATAGTTATGAGTTAAATATAATAAAATAATTTGTAATATAATTTGTCCAATCTTAAATGATTGTACAGTTTTAACAATAACATAATTCTTTTGATCTGCTTGAATAATCGCAGTTCTATAAGTGAAAAAGTAAGAAATAACTGTATCAAATAAGAATAATACATAAATAACATAAATATTCTCACTTATATTAGGCATCGTCTCAATTAAATTCGGTATAAATGGAATTAAAATAAGACCCGCCACTAACATTATCATGCCAATTAAAGAATAAGTATTACGATAAAACTTTAATAATAAATTAACTTGTTTCTTATCATCTTTAGCAAGAGGTTTATATAAATTAAAAATAATCGCATTCCCAATACCTAATTCCGCAAAAGATAAAATAGTTAGTATATTTGTAAATAAAGTATTAACACCTAAATACTCTGCACTTAATAATTTAATAAAGAAAGTTCTGTTAACAAACCCCATTAATAAACTTATAACTTGAAAAATAGTACCTACAAACATATTCTTAATGACATTTTTCTTTCTTGAAGAACTATTCACGTAATCACCTACTTTTCAAATGAACATTTTTCATTTAATTTTTCATCAAACACTTTCTGCACTTGTTTAATAGCTTTATCAAAATTTTTAGCTCTATCAGTATCATTAATACAAACAACACTAGCTTTATCATCTCTCATATAATTAATTAAATCTGTATTATCATCATCTAATGCAAAATATTTGCCAAATTTATTTTGATTTTTAACACTAAAATTACCCTTACACATTTGATACCAATTAATAACCCATTGATTAACATCAAACATCGATCTAAATTTATTTAAGCATGTTCTATCTAAGAAATATTCATTCTTATCCCAAACCTCTTTAAAAGAAGATTTTAAATAAGGATTAGCTGTATGGGGACATTCGAAACCAGTAAAGTATTTCCACTTTAAAAGCATTAAAAACCTCATATTTCTTCTACCATACTTAATATTAAAAATTTTATTGAAATTATTTTTATATACATCTTTCTTATTAAAATTTTTAGAAATTAAAAATAAATCATTAATCAATATATGATCAAAGAAATTATCATCAGCGCTTTCAATTTCTAAAGGATTTTCCTTCCAATGATCACATGGCAAACCATCCTTAAAGAAATACTCTTCATCTAAAGGATTTATTACAAAAATATCATCGTTAAATAACACAAAATGCTCAGATAAATCTTTTATTCTATGAAGATTTAATTCAATACAATTAGCACTAAAAGTTGGCAAATATTTTTTAGGTATAAAATCTTTATGATTTACAATAACCAATTTAGGATTACTTGTATCAAGCCATTCTGGTAAGTGTCCCCAAGTAACAAAATAAATCTTATTAACCCAAGGAGTATACTTTTCTACTCCTCTAAACCAATACTTTAAAAGATTCATATCTCTATAACGATTAATACCATCATCGATAGATACTTTCTTTTCACTATATTTATTTTTTTCTGCAAGCCACTTAGGATCACTGCCATCAACCCACATAATTACAAAATCTATTTTTTCACGCATTTTATTCACCAACTAATTCATTAATCTTATCTGTAACAAGTTTAATCATATTATCAGTATTAGATGTATATTTTTTTGGTTTAAAAGATTTAACTTTCTTTAAAATTTTTCCTAAATCATCACCATCATCATACTTTAAAATATAACCAGCATCACTAAAATTATCTACAATTTGCTTTTGATGATCATTCATATGTTCTTTATATTTAGCTAATCTTGCTACAGCAATAACTTTTTTATTTTTCTTTAATCCACTAATAATACTTCCTACTCCCCCGTGAGTAATAAGTAAATCACATTCATTCATTAATTTATCAAAATCATCCATGGAAATTAAATCAAATATTTCCATATCTTTACTATCAAACTTAGTAAATCCAGCTTGAACAACTACTCTTTCTTTAATATTACCTAAATCAATTTGCTTTTGAATATCCCTAAGTAATCTTTCAAAAGACTTATCTTGAGTACCTAATGTAATAAAAATCATTCTAAGCATCCTTTAAAACTGCATTAATCTTATCTTTAGCTTTTTTAACAGAAGTTTCACTTGGAATCATAACATACTTCTTCTCCTTAGGAATAGAAAAAGTATATTGCATATCACCTTCACCATCAACACTAATACTTTCAACATCCCACGAAGCTAAAGTATTAAGTTGAAATTTAATTAATTCTTGAACATCATCCATAGATATATTAGTTACAAAATAATCACTTACAGACTCAATAATATCTGGATATTTTAATAAATAAGTTTTATTAGTACTTATCTTCTTAATAACTGCAGATAACACTGCCTGTTGATTTTGACCTCTATGTCTATCTCCACTTTCATAAGCATATCTTTCTTGACTAAATGCAAGAGCTTTAGTTCCATTAAAATGATTCATACCCTTTTTAACACGAACTCTTGGTTCATGACTAGTAACAAATGCTTTATCACTATAAATATCAATTCCCCCAACAGAATCAACTAAATTAACTACAGCTTCATAACAAATTCTTACATAAGAATCAACTTTAACTCCATATAAAGTTTCCATTGCTGATACAGAAGTATTAATTCCATAATATCCAAAATGAGTTAACTTATCCATTTTATCTTTTTGATTCCATAAAGGTAATAAATAATCTCTAGGAGTATTAACAAGTAATATCTTATGAGTATAAGGATTAATTACAACAATAATATTAGCATCATTTCTAGTAAATTCTTGAACTCCATTACCGTTATCTTCACCAGCTAAATAAATAATAAAAGGTTTTGCTACATCAATATCAACATGTTCTTGTTTTTTATCAGCTTTAACATATAATTTAGCAATAATCTTAACAGACTTCTCAAAACTATCATTATTATCAACTAAACCATCATAAATACCAGATCCAATAACCATCGCATCAATAGAATTATCAGTAAAAGCATAATATAACTTACCTACACTATCAAAAGTTCTATTATTAAAAGTGATCTTAATTTCATCTTTTAATTTTTCAGCACTTTCTTGCATAAAACCTAAATTCTTATTTTTTAAATCTTTTAATTTTTCATAAGAAGAATCACTTTTAACTAAAACATAATAAGTACTTAAATTAAAATCTTTATCAACTACTCTATTAATAACTTTATAAGTTCTATTAACATAAAAAATACCAGTACCAAAAATTGTACTCATTAAAACAATTAAAACCATTCCTATAATTCCAACTGCTTTCTTCTTACTATTCATCATTAACATAATTAAAAATAATAAGACAATTAAAACCACACTAGCAATAATAATATATTTAACTGGAATCATCTTAATATAAAATAATAAACCAATAAAAACAACAAATAACAATAAACTAATAATCTTTAAACCAAGTTTAACTTTTTTCATATTTCCTCCTTAAAATATCCAGCCACCATAAATGGCCTTCGGATAAAATTTTAACATATTTTCCCATTGAACGATAAATATATCTGCAAATTTATACACAAGCTTTCCACATCTTGTTGGACTATTACTATTAGCAAAAGTCTCTATAAAAATAACTTTCTTTCCAAATAAATGAGCAATTAAGCACATTGGTCCGGCATTATGGGAACCAGTTGAAACCACTACATCAGGTCTAAATTTAATAAAATACCATAAAGATTTAAAACAATTAGCTAACAATTTAAATGGATAAACTATTTTAGCTTTTAAAGTAGTATAAGTTCCTGGAATAATAAATTTAACCCTATTAGGATATTTCTTTAATAGTCCCATATTACTTTTAGTTTTCTCTGTAACTAATAAATAATCATAATTTTTAAAACAAGGACTTAACTGCAACAATTCATTTAAATGCCCACCAGTACTTGCAATAAACAATACCCTCTTCATCTTAATTCATCCTATTCTTTTCTAATAAAAATATCATTTTAGCAAACATCTTATTAAAATATTTTAAATAAAAACCCTTTTTACCACTTAAATACTTATTATTCTTATAATTAGGAAAATTCTCATTAACTTTCTTAATCACACAATCATAACCTCTATTAAATTCTTTCTTATTTTTAGTTTTAGCTAATCTTTTAATAAAAGTCGCATATAAATATCTTACATAAGTATACTCTATTTCATCATGATATTTATCAAGAACCTTATTCTTTTTATAATAGTCTACAATACTATCCATACTATCAATTAAATGATATAACTTATCATTATAAGTATAAGTTAAAGATCCTTCTCTTTGTAAATAAAAATGTAATGGTTCATTTATAGCTCCAACTTTTTTAACTCTACTATAAACTTCATATAAAAATAAAACATCTTCACAAAAACTCATCTTAGTATTAAAAGTTAATCCTTCAAGTAACTCTCTTTTATAAATTTTATTCCAAATAACTGCATAAGCATCAATCATTAATTTATTAACACTTTGATTATTTGAAATATTACTGTGAATTACCATTTCTTTCTTAGGATAAACTGCAATCGTATCACATGCAACTAAATCATAATCATTTTCCTTTGCTGCATTATACATTTTTTCAAACATCTTAACATTTACCCAATCATCACTATCTAAAAAGCCAATATACTCTCCAGAAGCAACCTTTAAAGCATCATTTCTAGCAGCACTTACTCCCCCATTTTTCTTATGAATAACAACCAAATTATCATACTTTTTTGCATAATCATCTAAAATACTACCAGTCTTATCCTTTGAACCATCATCAACTGCTATAATCTCAATATCCTTTAAACTTTGTTTACATAAACTAAATAAACAATTATTAATATAACCTTCAACATTATAACAAGGAACAATTATACTTACCTTTTTCATAAAGCCTCCTATTTAAATAAACAATTTAACTTCTTAACAATAGAATCATTATCATAATCATAATCTTTTAAATTAGTCTTATATCTATCTAAAACATCTCTATTATTAATTAAATATTTTAAACCATCATATAAGCCTTCATCACTATTATCAACAATTAAACCATTATTATCATTATCAACAATCTTTCCTGTCGCATCATTCTTTGTTACTAAAACCGGTACGCCCAAACTTAATGCCTCAACAATAACTAAACCAAAAGCCTCATATCTAGAAGGTAATATAAATAAATCTTGATTTTTAAAATATTTATAAGGATTATTAACTCTTCCCATAAGTAAAACTTTTTTATCTAAACCATAATCTTGAATTTGTTTAAATAAAACATCATAATCAGGTCCACTACCAAATATTCTTAAAATAGCCTCATCAAATAAACCTTCATCATCTAATCTTTTAACTACATCAACAAGACGATCATAACCTTTATGTCCATTTGCTATTCTTCCAACACATATAATATTTAATTTATTCTTATCAAGTTCTAAATCACATTTTTCTTTAGCTTTCTCTTTAATCCTTTTAGTATCAATTAAATTATCAATTACCTCTACCTTATCTTCTAAATGATAAATATTATTAAAATCTCTCATAATACCATCAGAAACCGAAATAATCTTATCAAATCTTCTTAAAGCATCATTAAATAACTTATCATACTTACTATTAGGATTAGCTATTCCATAATTATATTGAATCCAATGATATTTAACATCACTATCACCATAAGCTGTAAATATAGCCGTAAAACCATCTTTAAAAGCTATCTCATAATCATAATGTTTATTAAGTAACTTCCTTCTTTCTTTAACTATTCTTTTCTTAATTAAACCCGTTTTTAAATCAAATATAACCTTTAACTTATGGTATAAAGTTTTAATATTCTTACTCTTAATAACTTCCTTTAAAGTTAAATCAATCGCACTAAAATAATTACTACCATACATCAAATGAACATTATTAGGAAGTTCATTAAACATATCTCCTCTATCATGTAGTACTAATAAATCAATATCCATTTTAGATGTATCCATCATTTTAAACATATCCATAAGTAATACAGATACTCCACCCATACATCTTTCATCAACTACAAACAAAACATTCTTCATAAAATAGTCTCCTTATAACAATAATTATAACAAAATAAACCAAAAAGAAAAAGTATCCTAAGAGATACTTTCATTTTTATTAGAAATAACTTTATCTAATTTTACTTTTTTATTACCAACTAAATAAACATAAGCATTACCATCTTTAAATTCAGATATCTTAAATTTCTTACTTAAAGATGCAATTTCTTCTTCATCTAAAGCTGATAATTCAATTAAATGATAAGTCTTTTTAGAACTATCTAATAATTCTTTTAACTTAAAATAACTAAATGCATTATTAGTATTAATATTAGAATCAATAAATACTAAATATGAATTATCTGTAGACTTAATTAAATTTTTAACTTTACTAGCACTAACATATAATTTTTCATCAAACTTGATATTCATTAAATTAGCATATTCTGCTTCACTTAAATGATTACTCACTTTAAAATTATCTATTACTGCTAAATCTTCAGTTGAAAAATAACTTTTCTCACTACCATTTATAGTTAAAACTAACTTATCATCATCATATGTTGCAATATATAATTTATTTTTATCTATATTACATGATAACTTAACAACATTTGTATTACTATTATAATGATACATTTCACAATCTTTATATTCATCTATAACTTTACCATTTATATCAGTATAAGCAAAATTATTATCTTTAAAACTCATTACATAAGTTTTATTATTTTCTACTATATACCACTTATGACCAGTTAGTTTTTCATCCATCGCATCACTAAAATCATAAATGAATACTCCACCCATAAATAATAGTCCTAATATTACCATCAAGATTAAATTTCGTTTCATGTTATATTACCCTCTTATTTAAATAAAAAATATAAAATAACTATTAAACCTAATACAATACGATAATAACCAAATACTTTAAAGTCATTATTTTTAATATATTTAAGTAAGAACTTAATAGATATTATTGATACGATAAACGCAGTCACCATACCAGTAACTAATATTATAACTTCTGTACTTGTAAAAACAAAGCCAAATTTAAGAAGTTTTAATAAAGATGCCCCAAACATAACTGGAATTGACAAAAAGAATGTAAAATTGGCAACTACTTTACGTTCTAATCCAATAGCTAAACCACCAATAATAGTTGAACCACTTCTACTAGTACCAGGAATTATTGATAATACTTGAAATAAACCTACTTTTAAAGCATCTAAATAAGATAATTTATTAATATCTGTAACTCTCGGTTTTTTATTCTTATTAATATTTTCTACTATAATAAAGATTACACCATAAACAATAAGCATAATAGCCACAGTCCAAGGATTGTAAAACTTATCGTTAATATAATCATCAAATAAAAGTCCAATAATTGCACAAGGAATACAACCAACTACAATTTTAAACCATAAACTAAAGGTACTCTTAGTATCCTCTTTACTTTTACCAAATCCCCAAGGAAATAAATCCTTAAAAAATAATATAACCACTGCCATAATAGCTCCAAGTTGAATTACTACTTCAAACATTTCCCAAAATTCATCTGTAACATTCAACTTAATAAATTCATTAGCCAAAATCATATGACCAGTACTACTAATCGGAAGCCATTCTGTAATACCTTCTATAATACCAATAATAATAGTTTTAAATAATATCCAAAACATACACTCACCACTAAATAATTATATGAAACAACTACTTTGTTTTTCCTTTCTGAATTCTATATAATATTTTTAATTGTATTTTATAAGGTAAAAATCTTGAAAAGAATACCCCTAATTTCATTTTTAAAGATGGAACAATAATTAATTTTCCCTTTAAAGTATTATCTATCGCTACTCTTGCAACATATTTACTAGTTAAACTAGAAGTATTAAAATGACCACCAGCTACTTTATTAAATCCAGTATCAACAGGTCCTGGACATAAAGCACTCACTGTAACCTTACTATTTTGTCTCTTTAATTCTTCACTAATTGCCATCGTAAGCTTTAAAACATAATTTTTAGTCGCATAATACGTACTTAAATATGGACCCGCAAAAAAACCAGCCGAAGAAGCAACATTTAAAATTTTACCTCTATTTCTTTTAACCATATCCTTTAAAAATAACTTACTTAAAATATGTAAAGAAACAATATTAACATTAATCATTTCTAATTCACGATCTAAATCAGTCTTATTAAAATAACCAAATAAACCAAATCCAGCATTATTAACAAGTAAATCAATCTTAACATCCTTAAGTTCATCATATAACTTATAAGCATTACTTGTATCACTTAAATCATAAATATAATATTTAGCATTATTACACATAGAAGATACCTCTTTTAAAGCATCCTCATTTCTTCCTACCAAATATAAATCATAACCAATTTGACTTAAATATAATGCTATTTCCTTACCAATACCACTACTGGCACCAGTTATCAGTGCTTTCATACAAACTTCCTCTTTTCAAATATCTCAAAACATTTAATTATAAGGGCTAAACTTAGTAAATAACCACCAAATATATCAGATGGATAATGTACTCCTAAATATACCCTACTAATTCCAATTAATAATATTAACACAGAAAGTAAAATAATCAAAATACACTTTAAACATTTATTTATATTAAGTTTACAAAGAATTAAAATTATAAAACCATAAAAAGCCATACTACCCATCGCATGCCCAGAAGGAAAACTATAGCCTCCTTCTTCAATTAAACGTAAATGATCAGGTCTCGGTCTTTTAATTATATTCTTTAAACCCTGATTAAAAGCCACACTAATTAAAGAAGTTCCCACTAAAGCAATTGGCCATCTCTTATGAACAATTAAAAACAAAAGTGATAAAACACATAAAAAAACAATGACAGTTGGATTAGATAAAGCCGTTATACAAGCCATAAATCTACTTAACCCTGGACTTTTAAAACCAATAATAAAATTATATATCGGTTCATCAAACCAACTAACATTATCAGTAAGTATTAAACTCAACCATAATACAAATAATAAAATTAAACTATAAAACACTATATTTTTCTTATTCATATTTAGATTATATAACAAAATAAAAAAGATTTACAACATTTAGTAAATCTCTTGACACACATTACTATCAGGCTTATAAAAACAATGATTCTTATAACTACCCGCATAAGGTTGTTCATACCAACTAGTCTTACAAGTAAGTTTACCAGGAGCATAAAACCATAATGCGTGAGTAGCTGGATAATAATATTCACCCTTTAAACATCTCTTAGCTAAGTCTTTTTCCTTAGTAGTCGCACTTCCGTTATATAAAGAACTATTAACCCCTGAAAAACCCCCTGGAGATTGATTAACAACCCCACTAATAGACCTTATATTCTTAAAAGTATAACAAGAAGCAATTGCCCTATTAACAATAACATTACCAACCATAAGCATCCCCAAATTACCTTCAGATAACGCTTCTGCCCTCATTAATCTAGCCATCATATCTAATTCTTTACTCGTATAATTAATAAGCATAAAACCACCTAAAATATTGTATGTATAAACCCATTAAACAAACACTATAAATTAAAAATTTCTTGAATATGTTATAATTTAAGTTGTCCACAGGGGTGTGGTATAATGGTAGCATAGGAGTCTCCAAAACTTTTGATGGGAGTTCGATTCTCTCCACCCCTGCCATTTTGATTATTTAAAAAGATGATTTGCATAATCATCTTTTTTTAATTAAATAAAGAATCTAAAAAAACTCGTGCTTCAGTATCTGGATCTAAATCATAAGGCACTACAAAAGAAATCGAACATCTAATATCATTATAATCAAACCTAACCTCTCTTAAAGATCTTAAACCTTCATATTTTCTTACTAAAGCTGTTGTATCTATAGATCTAATATAATATTCAGATATACTAACTTGATTACTTGCACTAGACCATTCTTCTAACTTTTTATTACTTGAATATTTAGTCTTTAAACTAATAACAATATCACATAAAATCAATGATTTATCATATTCATTTTCATTATCATATATAAGTTTCTCATCATAAGCATTACCTTAATATTTTCTTCATTATCTATAGATAAATTATTAAACAATTCTTTATATTTTTTTCAAACTTTTTTATTATTTTATATCATCAACTCAAATTCATATTTAATAAAATTAGGTTATTTTTACTTATAATCATAGCATAACAATGTTAAGGTGTTATAACAAAAAATTTTTCATTGATAATATCATATTATAAGACCTATTCTTGACAATATAATTTTATATTATATAATAACCGTAATATGAGGTTAAAGGACATTTAAAAGGAATAACGAATCATGGACAAAAGTTACAGGTAAGGGTGCTGGACAATATAAAGACGAATATGACGATTCTAAAAGATGTAGAGTAAAATAAAATGAAGATGGTACATTAAATAGATTAGACGTATTTGTTGATAAAGATAAAGATGGGATCCACAATCATTTTTATTTAAACAATGAAACCAATGAAAAAGATTATGTAAAAAGAAATTAACAATTGAGGTGTTACATTTATGAGTTTAGACAATCTGCTATTTACTGAATTAGTTTTCAGATATGATTTAACCAAAAAGCAATATATAAAGATGAAATGGTAAAAAGATTAAAATTTTGTAATTTTGATAATAAAAGTATAGATTGTATAATAGAATTAGAATTAAACATAATCAATAATAGGCATATTCATTTTGACGAAAATATGATGGACATATTTTCTTGGACAAACTATATTTCAAATTATTCAAAGAATCCAAATTTCAAACTATTTAATTTACCTTTAGATAACTATGCGCAGATTGACAATCAAGAAGTATTGAATTCTACTTTAACTTTGGGTGAAATTGCAATACTATACGCCGATGCTCAAATGTTAAATGAATATCAAGAAATAATTGACATTCCACAAAACATGAAAAATGAAATAGAAGATTTTGCTTTAGATAAAAATAATTGTATCTCAAAATTGAAGCTAATATATAATGGAAAATTTGATTTAGTATATATGATAAATAATAATTGTTACCCAAGCAGAGAATTTTATATTCTTTCTTCTAGATTTTTCAGAAATGAAGCACAAATTGTTATTAATACAAAATGGATTGGGAAATATGGTTTTAATTTAGATAATAGAATTATATCATATAAGCCTTACACAATTGACTATTTTAATTTTTTTGAATTAAAATAGTCTTTATATGGGAGTGTAGTTTAATGGTAGAATAATGGTCTCCAAAACCACTGATGAGAGTTCGATTCTTTCCTCTCCCGCCATATGAAATTAAATTAACCAAAAACGGTTGATTTTTTATATCTAAATAATTATAATTTTTATTGTAAAGGAGTTTTATATGAAAAAGAAATTATTATTATTAACAATTAGTTTAGTATTGCTTACTGGTTGTAATAAAGAAAATAAAGATGTAACACCTAATGTCCCATCAACCACAACATCTACTACTACAACTACTACCACATCAACTACAACCACTACAACAACTACTACTACAAAGGCAACTACAACAACTAAGAAAACAACAACTACTAAAAAAGTTACTACTAGTAAAACCTGTCAATCTAAAAAATTTAAAAATAAATATAGCTATGTTTATACTTCAAACGATGAATGTAAGAAACAAGGTAATTTAAATTTCTTTACTGAAAGTGATAAAGACAGTAATATCTTTAGTTATGGTTGTGAAAAAATTGTTGATGATTGTGGAAAAGAATACTATGGAGTTTACTTCTATACTAATGCTAGTGGTGAACCACAAAAAATTTACAAATAAAAAAGAAGCTAATTTTACTAATTAGTTTCTTTTTTTATTATTTATTATATCTTTTTCTATAAACTAAAGTACCAGTTAAACCAATTAAAGAAATAATTCCAAGAGATAACCAAGTCATAATTTGATCACCAGTTTTAGGATTATTCTCTTTAACTTCAAGTTTTTCAGATAAAGTATAAACACTAAAATGATTAGTTTTAAATGTAGCCATACCATTATTTACAATAACTTCATATTCTTCTAATTTACCATCACTATTTTCATAATAAATAGCCAACGTTTTACCTTCTAATTTAGTAGGAACTGGTATAGAAACTTCAAAAAGTCCGTTCTCTAATTTTTCAATTTTAGCATTTTTAGCAGCAGAATATAAATTTATATCATAAGAAATATAATTATCTGTTCCTAACTTTTCTTTTAACTTAAGATTATCAACTATTTTAGTACTAATATCAGTATCTAAAGGTATTGATGAATCATTACTCTTTATAATAATATTATTTTCTATATTTTTAGCATTATATTTAGGAATAACTAATTTAGAATCATCAGCTTTAACAATATAGAATTTATAAGTTTTACCTAAAATAGAAATATTGTAATAATTACCATCGCTATTAACAGGATTATCTATATCTTCAGCAAATTCTGGTAATGATGAAATTAATCCACCATAAGTTACTACTACTCCATTATTTTTTCCTAAATAATCATTTATTCTTTTTTGTGCAGCTTCAATATAAGCTTCCTTTGTATCTTTAGTACTTTTTGGAATATAAATTACATGTTTTAAATAAATACCTGTTTCTCTTGTACCATAAGCATAACCATTATAAAATACAGTAACTGGTCCAAAAGCAGATTCATATAACATATCTTTATCTTGATTTCCTGCTCTAACATCCAAATAATAGCTTATGTTAGTTCCTTCAGTTAAAACATTTAATTCATTAATAAATTTAATTGCTCTACTACTTGCTCCAGGATTCCATAATTCAGATTTTGTGCTAGTAAGAAAGTAATTAATTAAAGATAAATCTGAAGATATATACCATTTATTAGGTTCATCCATTGAAATCTCTTTAAATTTATTTAAATAACTTTTTATTAAATCATTTCTTTCGATAGGTGCTTCATAAGTAACTGTTAAAGGATAATTAACCGTTTCACCCTTAATAACAACTTCTTTATTTAATTCATAATCCCATTTAGATTGATAATCTTGTGATTGAAAATTAACAAAACATTCTGAATAATCTTCACCTTCACATGAACCAAAAATATAATAATCATCTGCATTAATAAGTTTATTAACATATCCGTTAATATTAAAATCTGATTCTATATCATTTGTAGGTTTATTCATTTTAAACACTGCTGTTTTTCCATCAGAAGATATTTTACTAAACAGTTCGTCAGTTCTTTCTGAAGCCATAACTACATTTGGAATTAACAAAGATGCTGCTAAGCCTCCAATAATAAAATTTTTATTTATCATATACACTCTCCTCTATTATAAATATAACATAATTAAAACTTATTTTAAATACCTAAAATAATCTGATATAATATTATTGGTGATAGCATATGCAAAAAGTAAAACTTAAAGCTAAATGGAAAAAACTTATAATAGACTTAATTCTAATTACATTTATTGTTCTATTTATAGTTTCTTTTTATCACTTAATTAACTATAAAATAAATGAAAAGAAAATGAATAATCAAATAGATATTATTAAAAATAACGTAACAATTGACGAAACTAAACAGGATTCTTCCGTTGAAATAATCAAACAAAATGAAGAAATAAATGAAACAAATCCGTATTGGGATTATATAAAAATGAATTTAATTAATGTGAATTTTAATAATCTTAAAACAATAAACAACGATGTTAAAGGATGGATTCAAGTAAATGGAACTAATATTAACTATCCATTTGTCCAAACTAAAAATAATACATACTATTTAGATCATTCATTTGATAAAAAATACAATTCTGCTGGTTGGCTGTTTTTGGATTATAGAAATGATTTATCAAATTTAAATGATAAAAATACAATAATCTATGGTCATAGTATGATTAATAAAACAATGTTTGGTACCCTAAGGGACATTTTAACTACTAAGTGGCAAAGTAATCCCGATAATTATATCGTAAAATTATCAACAGAACATGAAAATACCTTATGGCAAGCATTTAGTATCTATCACATTCCCACAACAAATGATTACATTAAAACTGATTTTAAGTACAATCAAGAATTTAAAATTTTTGCTGAAAAATTAAAAGAAAGATCAGTCTTTGATTTTCACACTGATATTCAAGAAACAGATAGAATTTTAACACTTTCAACTTGTTATAAAAAAGTTGAAAGAATAGTTCTTCATGCCAAATTAATTAAAAGAGAAATAAAAGAAAATTAACATTAAAGATTCATTTAGTATTTTTGAATCTTTTTATTTGACTAAAATATTAAAACTATATATAATCAATTTGCAAAGAAGGTAAAATAATGAATATTCAAAATCTAACTATGTCATTTGGATTACAAACCATTTATGACAACGTTTCATTTCAAATTAATGAAAATGATAAAGTTGGCATTGTTGGAGTAAATGGTGCTGGTAAATCTACTCTCTTTAATTTAATTCTTGGTAAACTAACTCCTGATGAAGGCAAAATAATTATAAAAAATAATATTAACATTGGTTACCTACCTCAAGTTATTACAGATGAAATTCCAAACGATGACATCACTGTTTTTGAATATTTATTATTAGGCCGCCCTATCGAAGAATTAAAAAATAAACTTACCAATCTTTATGAAAAAATAGCTACAATTGAAGATCAAAAAGAATTAAATCATTACTTAAAAGAAATAACAAAAGTCGAAGATAAACTAACCTATTATGACGAATATAATGCTGAAAGTACTCTTCTAAAAATCATAACTGGAATGAATATCGATGATAAATTATTGGATTTAAAATTAAAAAATATCTCTGGTGGTCAAAAATCAAAAATTGCCTTTGCTAGATTACTATATTCTAAACCCGAAATAATGCTTTTAGATGAACCTACTAACCATCTAGACATTGATACTAAAGACTATATTATAAGTTATTTAAAAAAATATCATGGTATGATTCTTGTCATATCCCACGACATTCTTGAACGAAGTAACTACTAAAACTTTATATGTGGATAAAATTAAGCATAATGTGGAAATCTATAATGGAAACTATCAAAAATATCTTAAAATTAAAGAAGAAAGAGATTTAGCTAAAAAAAGATTATTTGAAAAACAACAAAAAGAAGAAGAAAAATTAAAAACTATAATTTCAAAATACATCAGAGGAAATGAAAAAAAAGCCAATATTGCTAAAGACCGAATTAAAAAATTAGAACGTCTTCAAAGTGAAAAAGTAACAATAGAAAAAGAAAATAAATATGCTAAATTTAAAATGAAAATCAATTATCCAAGTTACACCATTCCTCTTGCTTGTCAAAATTTAACATTTGGTTATACAGAAGATAATCTTTTATATGAAAATTTAAATTTTGATCTAACTAGAGGTGAAAAACTATTAGTTGTTGGGGAAAATGGAATTGGCAAAACTACCCTTCTTAAATTAATAATGAACTATTTAACTCCTCTAGAAGGAAAAATAATAATTGGTGAAAAAACTAACATTGCTTATTATGCACAAGAACATGAAATCCTAGATAGTAATAAAACAATTTTAGAAAATTTTAATAGTTTTGGTCTTCCTGAATATGAACTTCGTAAAGTTTTAGGTTCATTCTTATTTAGTGGTAATGAAATTAATAAAAGAATAAGTGTTTTATCTCCAGGTGAAAGAAGCCGTGTAGCCTTAGCTAAAATATCTTTAAGTGGTGCAAATACCCTACTTTTAGATGAACCAACTAACCACTTAGATCCAATGACTCAAATGATAATTGCCGATACCTTTAGTGATTATGAAGGTACAATGTTAGTAGTATCTCACAACCTAGATTTTGTTGATAACTTAAATATTAATCGAATGCTACTACTTCCTAGTGGCAAAATAACTTACTATGATCGTGATATAGTTATGCATTATGAAATGCTTAATGAAGAAAACAAATAAGATGATTTATTCATCTTTTTTATTACCTTTTATTATGATATACTATAAAAAGAATAGTAGATGGTAAAATGAATGATAATAGAATTTGGAAATGTATTAACTGTGAAAGTGTTATAAATCAAGATGATAACTTTTGTCATAATTGTGGACACTATACTTCAAAAGGACATGAATTTCTTAAAGACGAAAGAAATCTATATAAAATAGTAAGAGGAAGTGCCTATAAACAAGATGGACATACCAAAATCCTAGCTGGTATATTAGTATTTAGTTTAATAATATTTACAATCATTTCCATTATCAGAGGAAACGATATATTTAAACCATATGCTTACGTAAAAAAACAAGTCATCTCTTATATATATGGATATAACACTTCAGTTATAAGCACTAATAATCAATATAAAGATGAAAAAATAAATGAATACAATGATGCCATAAATCTAATTAAAAAAGATTTTGATAAACAATACTGGCAATGTTCCAACAACATTAAAGTATCAACCATAACCTATGAATTACAAAAAGATTTAAACATTCCTAGTGTTAGTTTCTGTGATATGTCATTAGAAGAAGCAAATAAAATCTCAAAAGTAATTAAAGAAATGTATAACTTATTTCCTAATATTAAAGGAGCCCTATCAAATATATCGATAACAAATGCTCCTAATAATGAATATATTGCTCGTTTTCAACCAAAGTACCAATTTGTTAATTCTAATCAAAACTTAAACAAAGTCAACAAAACTCAAATTTTATTAAATAGTTATTATTTTCTAAACGATAATTATTTAAATACACCTATCGAAAAAGTTATTAAAGATAAATATGTTAAAGACGCCACTTGGGAATCAACTATTTCTCATGAAATCGGTCACTATATTTCATTTTATACTTTACTAAAACAAAACAAATTAGAAAATATCTTTCTAGAAAACGATTTAAATAAAAGCACTATAAATACCGTCATAACAGAATATGAAAATAACATACACTCAAATAAAATCGTTAATTTAGCCTTAAAAAACTACAACACAAAAAACCAAACAAATTTAACACTTAATGAATTTACTAACAAAATATCCAATTATGCAAGTACTAAAACTAATCAAAATGAAATAAATACTGAAGAAACTATTGCTGAAGCAATTCATGATTATTATCTTCATAAAAACAAAGCATCAGCTACTTCTTTAGAAATAGTTAATATAATTAAAGGATTATTATAGGTGATTATATGAGATGTTTTAATTGTCACAATGAATTAGAAAAAAATTATAAATATTGTCCAAAATGTGGAGTAAAAAAACATAATATTCTTTACTATTTTATGTTTAGTGTCATCAACATAATTTTACTATTATCATCCCTTGGATTAATAGCTATGATAATCTCATCATTTATAATTAAATAAAAAAGGTGGTCTAATGAAAAATAATTATAATAAAAGTATTGAAGAACTTTATAAAGAATATCAATCAAACATCAATGGTTTAACTAATGAAGAAGCATATTCAAGACTTCAAACTTATGGAGAAAATAAACTTAAAGAAAAGAAAAAGAAATCAAACATCATTATGTTTTTAGAACAATTTAATGATTTCATGATAATCTTACTTATCTTTGCATCTATCTTCTCTGCTGTTGTTTCCTATATTAAAAATGAATCTTATTTTGATTCAATCATCATAATTGTAATAGTAATCATCAATGCTATCGTAAGCTTTATCCAAGAAAAGAAAGCCGATGCTGCCATCGATGAATTAAATAAAATGTTTATAACTAACAATTACGTTATTCGTAATGGAATTAAACAATTAGTAGATGTAAGAAATATCGTTATCGGTGATATCATCGAATTAGAAGCTGGAGATTATATTTCTGCCGATTGTCGCATTATAAGTTCAGAAAAACTAGAAGTAAACGAATCAACTCTTACTGGTGAATCAAAATCAATCAAAAAAGATAATGAAATTATCACCGAAGAAAAAGAACTATATGAAAGAAAAAATATGGTATTTGCTGGTTGTAACGTCACTAATGGACATGCTCTAATTTTAGTAGTTGCTACGGGAATGAATACCGAATTAGGTAAAATTGCTACATCTTTAATCGATAAAGAAAGTGATCTTACCCCACTTCAGAAAAAAGTAAATCAAATAAGTAAAGTCTTAACCTATATTATTTTGGGTATCATCATTGTTATGATGATCATTGGTCTTCTTATGAAAAATAATTTCTTTGATATTTTAATGCTATCAATATCACTTGCTGTTGCTGCTATCCCTGAAGGAATGTCATCAGTTATTACAATTATTCTTTCCGTAGGTATGACCGCTATGGCAAAAAGAAACGTTATCATAAGAAAAATGGCATCCGTGGAAACATTAGGTTCTACTGATATTATATGTTCAGATAAAACCGGAACCATAACTCAAAATAAAATGATTGTTAAATCAATCTACATTAATGATAAATTATATACTGAAAAAGATAATATTCCTAATAATGAAATGTTAAATTATTGTGCATCATCTTGTCATAACGTTGTAAAAAATAATGATAACTATATTGGTGATGAAACCGAGGTAGCTATCTATAAATATCTTGAACAAACAAATCATCTTAATACATTTACCAGAATTAAAGAATATCCTTTTGATTCAGATCGTAAAATGATGAGTACAATAAATGAAATAAATAATCAAAAATACTCATTCACAAAAGGTAGTTTAGACTCCGTAATAAATAAATGTACTCACTACCTTAAAGATAATGAACTTTATATGATGTCTCCTGAATATCGTGAAGAAATATTTAAAATTGAAAAAGAACAATCAACTAAATCATTAAGGCTTCTAGCATTTGCCTATAAAAATAAAGATATAGATAACCCAGAAGAAGAGATGATTTTCATTGGCCTTATCGGAATGATGGACCCACCGAGAGAAACTGTTAATAACGCCATCTTCACTTGCCATAAAGCAGGGCTTAAACCAATCATGATTACTGGAGATAGTATCAACACTGCTATTGCCATTGCTAAAGACGTAAATATTATCGATTCTCCTGATAAAGCCATCGAAGGAAAATATATTGATAAAATGACTGATGAAGAATTAAAAGAAGCAGTCAAAAAATATCAAGTATATGCTCGAATAAGTCCTAACACAAAATTAAGAATAGTTGAAGCACTTCAATCTCAAGGATATGTTGTAGCGATGACCGGTGATGGTGTTAATGACGCCCCAGCTATCCAAAAAGCCGATATTGGAATTGGAATGGGAATTACTGGAACGGAAGTAGTCAAAAAAGTAGCCGACTGTATTTTAGTAGATGATAGTTTCTCAACCATCGTAAATGGTGTTGAAGAAGGAAGAAGAATTACATCAAACATAAAAAAAGTAATCCTTTACCTACTAGCCGGTAACTTCATTGAAATAATCTTAGTATTCGTATCAATGTTACTTAATATGGAAATGTTTACAACTCTTCAATTATTATGGCTAAATTTAGTAACAGATTCTATTCCAGCAATTATGTTAGCTTTCGAAAAAGCTGATGATGATATTATGGAAGATACTCCAGCTAATCGTTCTAATAGTAGTTTCTTTACACCATTCTTAATTGCTAAAATGTTAATAAGTGCTATAGCTAAATCAATAATTATGCTAATTGTTTATATCTATTACGCAAAAACATATGACACAGCTACAGCCGGATCTTTATTATTTATCTTCTTAATTGGAAATGAACTACTCTACTCATTATCATGTCGTAATTTAAAAAAATCAGTTATTAATAGACATATCTTTGATAATAAAAGATTAACTATTGGTATTTTTAGTATTTTAATAATTCAAATAATCGTATTAACAACCAGTATTTCCAAATACTTTATTGTAACCAATCTTAGTCTTAAAAGCGTCTTATTTATCATTGGCGCATGCTTATTTAACTTTATAATTGGTGAATTAGTAAAACCAATATATAACAAATTATTTAAAGATTATAATGGAGGTAAAAATGAATAAAAATAATCAATCAACATTTATATTAACTGCTGGACTAATAGTCCTAATTATCTTAACCGTTGTTTCAGTATATAATATCTTACCACGTAACAAAGAAAGTGACTCATTCTATGTTAAAGTTGAAGATGACATGAGTGCTAAAATTGAAAGTATTGAATCTAAAAACGGTAAATTAGACATAACGACATCTGGTGATGCCAAAGAATTTTGTGTTAAACCCACAAAAAGTACACCAGATATCAACAATATTTGTTGGAAAGAAATAAAGAATAGTACAGCAACAATTACTGTCTATCAAAATAAAAAATATTATATCTGGATTAAAGACAATAAAGACAAAATAAGTAGTCCAATGAGTATTAATACTAAAAATGAAAAATAACCTTTAAAAGTGGCATAAAGTGAAGTTGTAAGATAAAAGTGTACACGAAAAAAAGTGTATGCTTTTATTTTTGCTATAATATTTATAAGGAGATGATTCTATGGCTACAAAAGG
>SFSZ01000051.1 GCA_004563275.1 bacterium | reverse complement strand
CAAATTTTAAATTACACAAAAAAAATAAGCCTAAGGAACTATGAACTAATCACATTCCTTAGGCTTTTATATATAAATATCTACCATAATTCTATTTCAGATATATCTGATATTCTTGATAAATCACTTAAAGTAAGATTTAATTTGTTTCTTGCTATTTTAATTATTTCACCTAATTTTTTTATATTTAATTCGCCTCTCTTCCTCTCTAGCACTCTTACTAGATATTTTTAATGTACAAAATAAAAAAAGTGATAGTCCTAAAACTAACACTATAAATACTATAAATATTAACCATTTCCAAGCTGGCATCATATCACCTCATTTCCAAATAAAAAAGAATAGAAATTCTTTTAGAAAATCTATTCTTTATTTAACTTTATTAGCAAGTTTTATAACTGCTTTTGTATATTTCATAAGTTCTTTTTTGTTTTTAAATCCACAAGTCATTGCATAATAATCAGTATAACTATCATCTTCTTTTATTAACTTTAACTGTAAAGATTTATCAATATTATAATTTTCTTTAGCAGATAAGTTAGATAATTTAGAGTAATCTTTAACTGTTATATTATAAAGTGGATCGTTACTTTTAAATTTATCATATATTTCATTTGATATTATACAATTATCAATAAGTTCCTCGTTATTCTCAAACTCTATTAATGTCTTGTTTTTTTCAGGATATACTGTTACATTTTTAACTCTATCAATGTACACTGCTTTTCCATCTTTTATTTTACCAACATATGGTTCTCTTGATGATAGTAAAACAATAATTAGAATAACAATTAGAAGAATGCTTGAAATAATGATAATTTGCTTTTTAGATAGTTTCTTTATCTTTAATTTTGTTTTTTTCACATTACCATCCCTCAATTTTATATTAAAAAGGAGTTAGAGAAAACTCTAACTCACAGTTTAATTTGTTTGTTTTCTTCTATAAAAGATTCCAGCTCCAGCAAGTCCTACGATTGATAAGATTCCACTTATTATATAGAAACCAATATTATCTCCAGTTTGTGGATTGTCAGTAGGCACTGTTACTCTTGCTACATTAAATGTTGTGATTGCTTCTCCACCATCATTGAATAATACTTTTAAAGTATGTTCTCCAACTGATAATGTATCAACGAATTCTTTCTTTAATGTAATTATTGTGCTTCCACTTTCTGCTGTATAATTTTTAGGATCAACTAATTCATTATCAACATATACCTTACCATCATCAAATAATCTAAAGTCAGCATTTATTTTAAATTTAGCTTCATTATTTTTAGTAATTGTATAATTTTGATTAGCTCCTTCAGTTACTTCATAAACTATTTTTTCAACTACAACTTCTAAATTGATATTAGATGTTATATTTGTAAGTTTTAAAGTATCTCCAACCATATCAGCAGTTTTATCAGTTCCATCAACTAGAACTTTAACTAACTTATATCCACTATTAGCAGTTATAGTAAATTCTTTATCTTCACCATAACTTACTGCAACTACTCCGTTTGGAGTAATAGTAGCACCATCTACATCTTTAACAGTTACAGTAAATGGTATTTTCTTATAACTTACAGCAACATTTTTTTCTTCATCTACTGTAAGTTCTATTGTATTACCAGTTACAGTAGCTTCTACTGTATTTACTAATACTTTATCAATCATATATCCAGCATTTGGTGTAAATGTTATTTCAACTTTAGTTCCTTCAACAGCACCTATTATACTTGGTGTAATTGTTCCATTTCCACCATCAACTGATGTTATTACATTAAACGTATTTTTAACTACAACCTCAATATCAATATCAGTTATTGTTTTATAGTTTGTAGTATCAACTGGAGTATATGTAGCTTTATAAGTATGTGTTCCAACTGTTAATACTATACTTGCATCATTCCAAGTAAATCCACTAGGTAAAGTCACATCATTTAACGTTTTTCCTATTACACTAGTAAGACCAGTTGGTACAGTATAGTTTGGTGTTGCTTGAGTGATTAACCAATTTAAAACTAAATCTGTAGTTGTACTATCTTTCCACTCATAATTATTTTTATCTTTTAAGGATACTGTAATGCTATAATTTCCAACATTAGTAGCCTTAATATCGCCAGAAAAACTCATCTTATTTAAATCAAAATTACTATCTTGTGGAACTATTTCATCACCAGTATATTCAAAAGTATCTTTAACTAAAGTTACTTTTTCAAGTTGTACTTTTTTAATAGTAAATGCTACACTAAATGTTCCAGTGTAATTTGCATCTGTATCAGGAACTTTATATGTTACTGTATAAGTACCAGCATTTGTAGGTGCTGTAGCACTATTATAATTTGTAGAACCAGTTCCTTTATATAATACTTCTAAATCACTAACATTTACTGTTCCAGCATTAACACTAATTGTTCCTGTTGGTTTTTTAGGTGTTCCATCATAAGTAAATGTTTCATTATTTGAAACTCCTGAAATATTTACATCAGTTTTATTTACAACATGAACTGTAAAGTCTTTTGTTGTTTCTTTCCATTCAGGAGTATTATCGCCACCAAGATCCATTTTTGCTGCTGTAACAGTCATTACAACATCACCTTCAGTAGCTCC
>SFSZ01000007.1 GCA_004563275.1 bacterium | reverse complement strand
GATAAATAGAATGATGCCCTTGCTTTTGATCAACCAATATAGAAAGCAATATGAATTATGTTGCTAGCTAGTTCTTCTTTGGTAACTCCATTCTTTTTATTATTTTATAAGGGATATTTATTAATGATTCATCGTTTTGTTCTTTCGTTACACGTGAATTAGAATTATTATAATTTAAATCAGCTTATGTGTATTATTCTTTGGGTTCAATTTTAAAGACATCAATATTTAAATTTTCAGCAATGATTTTAGATACTTTTTCAGTATGTACTTTAGCTGTGTAATAAACAACATTAATTTTGTTACTTTAGACATTACTATTTGTGCTTGATTTACTTTCTTTACTTTATATTTAAATTATATTACCTGGTTGTAAATACCGTTCAATACATTATTTACTATTGTGTAAAAATATATAATTATTAAAAAACATCGCTTATTTTGAGCGATATTTATTTTAATATAGTTTAGAACCTGCTGGAATATTTTCATCTACCATTAGTAAATTTAATTTTTCTTTACCATTTTCGGTATGTACAGCAGAAATTAACATTCCACAAGAATCGATTCCCATCATTTTTCTTGGCGGTAAATTTAAGATAGCAATTACATTTTTACCGATTAGTTCTTCTGGTTCATAGTATGCATGGATACCACTTAAAATAATACGGTCATTTTCAGTTCCATCATCTAAAGTAAATTGTAATAATTTTGTGCTTTTTGGTACTGCAACACAATCTTTAATTTTTACCACTCTAAAGTCAGATTTACTAAATGTTTCAAAATCAACATATTCAGTAAATAATGCTTCAGTTTCAATTTTATTTTCTTCCATGTTATCACTTCTTTCTTAATAAGAATATTATAACATGAATTAGAGTTATTTAAGTGATTTTAAAAAATTTTTACCATCTACTATTCTACCTACTAGTAAAGATGCAGATGCATCACCAACTACATTTAAAACAGTTGCTGGAGCATCAATGATTGTGGCAATAACTGCTAAGATTGGTAATGCTGATGTTGGAAATCCTAATAATTGTAAAATAAACATTTCTGATATAGTTCCTCCACCAATTGGAACAGCAGTAATTAATAAAGTTGCTAGAATTGATGTAATAATAATTGTAGATAAGCTTGTATTTGTTTGAAATAAATAAACAAGAAACATTATTTTAAAAGCACTACCGATAACAGAACCATCTTTATGAAAACTAGTTCCCATAGGAATTGTTGTTTCAGCTATATCGTCAGAAATGCCCATTTCTTTTGTACTTTTAATATTAATAGGTATACAAGCTGCTGATGAACATGTAGCAAGTGCAGCAAATGTTGATGGAATAATAGATTTCCAATATATTTTTAATGCTTTGGTTCCTCCAGCTATTAAAGCATAAATACTATAAACTACTATGTATACAAATAAACATACTAAAGTATAGATAATAAATGTTTTTAAGAACCCCACGGCAATAGTACCACCATATGTTCCAATTAATGATGCAATATAACAACCAAGACCAATTGGAGCATAATACATAATTATATTGACTATATTTATAACAATGTCATTTAAACTTAAGATTATTTCTTTTACTTTGTCACCTTTAGATTTACTTTTCTTAACTGTAAAGCCAAAGATTATAGCAAATAATATTATTGCGATTATACTGTCCTTACTTAATATTTTATAAAAATCATTAACTGTTAAAAGATTAGCTGTTCTCTCTAAGATATTTAATTTTTGGGTATTGGTAATGCTTGTATCTAAAAGATTCATAATTTCTGATTGATTAACACTATCAATTATTTTAATAGCATGAGTAGTTCCAATTCCTATGAAAGCTGCAACAAGTGACATTAAAAGAAATACTAAGATTATGACAATCATTATTTTTCCTAGTCTTTTAGGATTTTCCATTTTAATGATAGAACTAGATATTGTTAAAAATACTAAAGGAACTATAACGACAAACATTAAATTAATAAAGATATCTCCTAAGGGACTTAAAATAGTTGCTTTTTCTTTAAAAATAAGACCTACTATGGTGCCTAAAATAATACCTCCAATTAGAATAATTGTACTTTTATAATTTTTTAAGATTTTTTTCATATGTCCTCCTATTTAAATTATATATAAAAGAAGGTATTATGATGTTTATTTAAAGTTAAAAATAAAACCTCATATATTTATGAGGCTTTTTTATTTTTTAAATGATTTATATTGAGGTGTTTGATTATAAGCAAATTTTGAGTTATATGTAACTAATTTTTGGTAATCTTCTTCTGATATAAATTGTGTTCTTTGATCAGCACACATTTGAAATCTATTTTTTCTTATTTGGTCATTTTTCCACTCTTTATATTTATCAGGCATACATTTTGCACATGGACGATATCCGGCAGCAATTGCTATACCTTCATTTTCAAAAAAAACTCTATTTGAAATATAATAACCTTTTTCAATCCATCTTTTGGCTGATGGGCAGTCAAGTCTTCCATATATTTTTAATTTTCTATTACCACCTAATGTTCCTGGGGTATTACTCAAATACTCTTGTCCATTGCAATCAATTAATTTGAACTGTTTGCCTTGAAACTGTCTAATTGACTGTTTTAAATTATAAAGTAATTTCTCATACCTATTTTGTGTATCTTTGTTACTTAACAAATATTCTCTTGTTCTCTCTTCACCATTTTCATATTGAGGAATTTCTCCTAAAAATTGTTCTACTGTTAAATCAACAAGTTCATCATCTATTATATTGTAGTAATGACTTCCGGATGATGCCATGCATCTCATAATTTTTCCACCAAAGAAATCATTTACTATTAGAGCTGTAATTGCACATTGTCCTATTGATGGATTTTCTTCATTCCATTTATCTCTTAATCCTGGTGAGCATGTTTCCAAATTCCAAGATTGTATTAATATTTGTATTAATTGTCCTATTTCCATAAAACCCTCCGATAAACATTATATCATATTATTCTTTATTTTTATTTAATATTAAATGTTTTAAACTCGCTTACCAATGTCATTTTGGCATTGGACACAATTTCATCTTTTTTTGAAAGTAAAATCTTTGTGAATCCTTATAAATAAAGGAAATACTGTGATTTTTAACAATGCAAAAATTTTGTATTTTTACCTCATTTTGGGTATCTAGATACTTTTTAGATACTCAGCAGAAAGTATCCAAAAGGGTATCTAAAAAATTTTCTGAAGTTTTCGGAATATGAAAAAAGCCCATAATTACTGGGCTTTTGTGGTATTTTTATTATCTTCCGTGACAGTTTTTATACTTTTTTCCGGATCCACATGGCTTTTTATAGTAGGTATTTTGGTAGCTTCTCATAGCATTTTGTGGCTCTTTTCGGCTGTTGAATGCACTTGGGAGCTTCCGACAGCACTTTGGAAACCTAGCAGAAGGTATCTAAAAAGGTATCTAAAATACTTTTTTAACGATTTTTCGCAATTTTTTAGCAAAGATATTTTTTTGACATCACAAGTTTATTTTAAGTCAAATTCTTCTTTCATCATTTCAAAAATTTTTATTCGTTCTTCCTTTGTAAAAATATCCTTTTGGCACTTAAATCTACTTAGAGCCCATTTCCAGAAGTTATATCCGAAATGTCTATCTCTATATTTTTTATTAAATATCTTTAATTCATTTTTGTATCTTGGTATAAAATGAAAATGTACATGTGGTTTTTCATTATCTCTATATGCATTGTTCATAAGACATGCAAAATTAAACATAGTAGCATCAAAAAGTTTTTTTGATATTCTTTCTAACTCTTTCTCTAATTTTCCTAATTCTATCCAATCTTCATCAGTTAATTCACTTAAACTTTCTTTACTACAAGATATGATGCAGTCACCTACAAATTCTTGACACCAGTCTACAAACACAATTTCCCATGTTTTTCCTTTGTATAATTCCATAAATATCACCTACAATTAATTATATCATAATTTTTTATTTTATTGCTCCAAGTCACATGGCATGTAATTTGGGGTTTGGGGGAGTTCTTGAGAGTATTTTAGAGTTTTTTTGGGCTATTATCTAAAAAGGTATCTAAAATGTAAATATTTTTATATACTTTATGTATTATTTATCTACTAATTCCATCATCTTTTTGTATTGATAATTCAGGTTTTATAATCTCACTAGCATAAGTCTTTCCTGTATCTCCATCTATATATTTTTCTTGACTTATAAATATATCAATAAGATTTGTTAGCTTTGCATATTTTATTCTATTACCTGCAGCAATAACATCTCTAAAATCATCAGCATTCCAACTTACAAGTCTTTCAGGATGTCTGTATATTGATATATTAAATCTACCTGGAACTGCAAATCCTTGTTTTTCATCTTCTTGAACATACTCTATCCATTGATTCATTTGCCCTTTCTTCTGAATAACATATAACATTGCTAATCCGCTGGTTGTTAAATTTACTCCATAACCATCTCTTAATATCACATCCAAATTTTTCAATTCTTTTTCTGAAAGTTCATTTACTACATTTTCTGGTAATATCCTATCAGTATCTGGACTTGCATCAGTATGACCAACAGTTATCCAAGGATATATATCCAGCATTCCCTTAGGAATAAAATCTAATTGTTTAGATAATATTTTATCTGTAATTCTATTTACTTCAGTAATATCCAAAATTCCTTTATCTAATTCAAGTTGATTTTTTTGTTCAAAAGTATTATTAGAGTCTTTATGAAAATAATATGATAAATTTTTTTCATCTAAATCTCCACTTATTAAATCATACATAAACCTTGAAGTTCTTCCATTACCATCACTGAACATATGTAAATTTAGTAATGTATAATATATTATAGCTGCTTTTGATCTTTTATCTTGAATTTTTGATATGTTATTCATTAAATAATCTAAAACTTTATCTTGAACTTCTCTTGTTGGTGCAACCATATCACCAGCAATCATACCATCACTTCTTACTTCATCACTATCTAAACATCTTAAACATTTATTAAGTTTTATCAAAAGTTCAATCATCTCATTTGATGACATTTCATCTATTGGTTTTTCTTCAGGATTAATTATATTCTTTATTCTTTCAATCATAATTTCATCACCTATAATAATCAAATACTTATATTTCAACTAATTTTAGTATAGCATATATACTTAGTATATCAATATAGTATAATGCTATTTTTTTATGCTCTAACCAACTTTGACATTGGTACATATCTCATAAATTATTTGTAATTAAAGACTTTTTTAGCCTATTAATGCAAATTAGATGCCTTTTAGATACTTACCGGAAGGTATCCAAAAGGTATCTAAAGTATATTATGAAGTATTCGGAACACGAAAAAAGCCCTAATTACTGGGCTTTTACTACTTTCCACAACATTGTTTGTACTTTTTTCCGCTACCACATGGCTTGTAATTTTGGGTTTTTGGGAGTTCTTGAGAGCATTTTGTAGCTCTTTTGGGCTATTGAATGCACTCGGGAGCTTCCGACAGCACTTGGGAAACTTAGCAGAAGGTATCTAAAATACTCTTTTAATACTTTTTCGAAATTTTTTAGCAAAGACTATATTTTTAATGTTTCACTTAATATTAATTCAGCTTTTTTTACAAAATAATTGGAATTATCAATTGGTAAATTATACCTATTTAAATCTTTCTTTAATTCTTCAACAGATTCATATTTTCTATCTATATGTTCACATTCAGATTCCATTTCTATAAAAATATATTTATTATTTACTAATTGTACTACTAGCTCAGTTTCTCTATTTGCAAACACTATGCATTTATCATATATATTAAATATTTTTTTATAATTTATTGATTCCATAAATTTTACAGCTTTATCAATATCCGTAACAGGACATTCTACTTTACCTTGTTCTAATATATCTCCATTAGAAGCATACTTTTTATATTTATAAAGTAATTCTTTTTTTATATTAACTATATCTCTAACCAGAATACAATTTTGAAGAATTTCTAATTTTGATAATTTTGATAAGTCAATATCATTATTAACCATATAGTCATCCCTTAATTCATATTCTTCCTTTATTTGAAAGCCATTCTTTTCTAATTCCTTTTTTAGGTCATTATAAGTACTCTTAACTAATACAGTAATTTCTGTTTCCATTTTCATTATTATCAACTCCTATAAATAATTATATCATATTTTTTATCTTTCAAAATAACGGAAAAAGGTATCTAAAGTGGCTCAGAGCATATAAACTCGCAATTTTTTAGCAAAGAAAAAACTCGCGTTTTCCCTTATTTTATGTGGGTTTGCGAGGCTTATTTACCACAACAGTGTTTATATTTTTTACCACTGCCACATGGATGTGATTTTTCGAACTTTCGAGACTTTAGTAGGCTTTAAAACCCTTATAAAACCTCATAAATGGACTTTTAAGAAAGTTTGAGAGCACTCGAGAACGCTACCAATTTGTATGTAAAATCGTATGTAGAATTTATTTTTTTTGAGTGTACTTACACCTAGGATAATTAGCACATCCAATAAATTTTCCATACTTACTTTCACGTTCAACTAACGTTCCTCCACATTTAGGACATTTACTAATATCTTTTTTCTCAATATTAGTTTTTATGTTTTCAATATGTTCTTTTTTTATTTTTCGATCTTTCACATTGCTTTTAATTAATGTGTTATATAATTCATTTACATTACTTATTTTTTCTTCATTATAAGACATTATCTTATCAACAATGGTGTCATATCTTACAAGTTCACCATCATGCTCTATTTTTAGTTTTGCTTTACTTGGAATACAAACTATATTATAAATCTTTGATTCGTCAATGTTTAACAAGTCTGCTATCGCCTTACAATGCCCATAATTTTGTCTAATTGGGTTTGTATAATAGTATTTATTCTTACCAACATGTCTTACCCAACTTTTATCATATTTACTTCCTGTAATATAACCATTGTATTGTTTTGTTTCAATAGAAAATATTCCATATGGAGACACAACAACATGATCTATCTGATGGGTTAGTCCATTAACGGATAAAAATAAATTATTTATAATTTTATATTTAGCTTTAGGTAATTTGCTTAAAGCTTTTTTAGTCCAATGTTCTCCAAACCATCCGATAATTTGTTTATAAAAAATTGCTGAGATTAAACCTAAAACTAATATTGATATTATTAATGGATTTGTTAAATAATACTTTAAAAACACATTAGTAAAATCCGACATAATTAGTCACCTCTTATTAATTAAAATCATCCCTTGTATATTCTTTGCCAAACTTACTTGGCGTGAAATATTTAACTTCACCAGTATCATTAATAGCAAATATATGTAAGCATAAAACTTCTGCTATTTCTTTAGGAATTCTTCTTAATGCAACTTGAGCTGATTCCCAATATAAACCTAATCCATACTTATATGCATGATTTATGCCTGAAATACCAGAACCATCTTTTGCCATTGAATATCTTTTAACATCCATTCTTGTTATTATTTGCCCTAAAGCATTTAGCCAGCCTTCACGATTTACTGATCTAGCAGATTTTGCATAAGATTTTCCTTTGCACTCTATATAAAAATATTCACTGTTTCTCTTTCCTCCAACAAGTTTAATATCTACTCCATGTTTATGCAAATCACTTTTTTCAACTTTTTCTTCATGCCAATTACCATCTTCCTTATTTATCATAAAATCAATAATTTTATCAACAATAACTTCTTCTGTTAATTTTTCATTCATTGAAATCTACTCCTATATTTTCTTTATCATTGTTTCCATCCTTGTATGATAATTTTTCTTATTATAAAATTTCTTACCTATTTCATTATAGGCAAATACATCAACTATAACATATTTACATCCAACTGATTTAAAATACAATTCCATTTTATTAATTAGTTCTTGACCTACACCATTACTTCTAATTTTGCTCGTAACAATTAATTCTGTAATTTCTCCTCTTTTAGGACATTTATAATCTAAATAATCAAATTCATCGTAAGGTGGAATGGTTCCCATGATAAGGCCAATTGCTTTATCATCTTCATTAATAGCCAAATAACACTTCCCACTAAAATCTTGAACAGCTTTTAAATCTAATATAGCCATTTTTTCTCTATATTCAGGATGAAGTTGATCTAAATTATCCTTGTCAATTGATAAAATATATTCTTCTAATTCAACTAATAAATCTTTTACATCTTCTAAATACTTATTTTCATATTCTACTATTTGCATAAATTAACACCTCTATTTATTATTAAAAATGAATACATCCTCTATTCCATCATTTTTAGTTATATAATTACCATTTGTATATTCTGATATAATATTCTTCCAAAATGAATATGCAATAGGATTATTATCCATCGGTTGAACTTCCCAATTGCCTTTAAATTTTTCAAATATTTCATATGCAACCTTTTTACCAATATGATTTCTTCTGAATCTTGGCATTATTAGGAACTCGGCAATGCATTTACCGTCTTTATTAAACTTCAAATTCTCGTTTACCATAACCATTCCTACATAGGCATTTCCACTTTTAATAAAATATGAATTTCGATCATTATCGGTAAAATAATTATCAAACCATCTATATTCAAATATACAATCTTCATTTATGTCATTATCAATGTATTGCGAACCATCATATAAAGCATACTGTAATAATTTATATAACTTTTCTTTTTCCTCTTGTTTTACATCAATTATTTCATAATTCAATTTAATCACCAACTTTCATACATAATTATAACATGAACCCATAATAAATTTTACTTGTATAGTCCAATATTTAAATCAAAATGGCTCCAAAGTGGCTCCAGCCCATATTTTGGGCTATTTTTTGATAAAAAGAAAAACTCGCGTTTTCCCCTATTTTATCGGGCTTTGCGAGTTATTTACCACAACATTGTTTATATTTCTTTCCACTTCCACATGGTGCAGAAACTGCAATTTTTCTGCACTTTTTACAATTTTTTTATTGAAATTACAAAGAATTTATATTTTCTACAACTTAATTTTTCTTAAGAATCTCCACGAAACGTATGTAAAAACTTATGTAAAAAGCAGTCATCACGACTGCTCGTAAAATCTTAATAGTGCGATAAATTTATTTAATATTTTTCTTATTTAATTTTTCAATGTTGTATTCAAGACTTTTTGTTAAATCTTCATGATAGTATACATTTTCTTTTCCAACATATATTCCCATAGGTTTAAATGTAGATTGTCCCACCAACACACCACCTAATGATTTATGAAACTCATTTGAAGGATTACCCTCAAGACATTTAGTTACTAATGTAATATACCCTTTATTAAGTAATTCTTTCATGCAAGCAATTGCCATCTGTCTACCTAATCCAAGATTTTGATAATTATCTAATATATATGCAGTATATATTTCTCCAGAATTTTCATACTTTTCATCGTAAGATTTACCAAATGACTCGTATCCTACTATCAATCCATTTACTAATGCGACATAAACATTTTGTGCACCTTCAATAATTTTCTTTTGCAGTTCAATTCTTTCTTTATTTTTTACTTGAATTTTATCTATAATTTCTTGGGACACTATATTTTTATATGTAGAATTCCAAACTTTAATATTAATATCTATTATTGTTTCAGCATCTTCTGGTATAGCTTTTCTTATAACTATATTATTCATAATTTTAATCACATCCTGTTTATATTATACCACGTATAATATTGTTCGTAAGATTACTATATTATCATTCAAGTGTTTTTGATTATGCAATCTATTCTTTTTTCTGAAAATTAAAAACGTATGTAAAACGTACTTTTTTGAAAGAGAAAAAGCCTCGCAATCCCTTTATTTACGGGGCTTTACAAGACTATTTGCCATGACAGTTTTTATACTTCAATCCGCTGCCACATGGACAAGGATCGTTTCTACCTATTTTCTTTTTATCATTTGTTTTAGGCGTTTGTTTTAGGGATTCTTTGCCATCATTTGTTTTACCTTGTACTTGTTTTCTTGGAGCAATATTTTGTTTAATTTCTACTCTCATTAAGAAATTAGTAATATTAGCATCAATGTTATCTTGCATTTTATCAAAGATATCATAACCTTCTAGGGCATAAGCTTGTAATGGATTAGTTTGTCCATATCCTCTTAAGCCAATACCTTCTCTTAAATGATCCATTGCATTAATGTGTTCAATCCATGCATCATCAATTACTTTTAATGAAATGAATTTTTCAAAGTTATTGCTTATTTCAGAAGGAACATCTTTTAATTTTTCTTGGAAATCTTCTACTAATAAATCTCCAATGTAATCTATAATGTCATCTTCTTTTTTACCTTTGATATCTTCTAAAGTGAATTTTTTGAATTTTAATAGTGAGCTATTGAAGTTATTCACAATTGCTTCTAAATCATTATCTGTTAAATATCCTTCTGGAGCAATATGTCCATCTACAAATTCATCAACATAATCTTTAAATGTTTCGTATGTTAATTCATTTATGTTATCTGTATCTAAGATTTCATTTCTGCGGTTATAAATAATTTTTCTTTGTTCTGAAACAATATTGTCATAATCTAGAAGGCTCTTACGCATATCGTAGTTATTTCCTTCTACTTTCTTTTGAGCACTTTCAATACTCTTAGAGAACATTTTAGAACGGATTGGCATTGTATCGTCATATCCCATATTTTGAATTAGATTTTTAACTTTGTCAGTTCCGAATCTTCTCATTAATTCATCTTCAAATGAGATGAAGAATTGTGAATATCCTGGATCTCCTTGACGTCCAGCACGACCTCTTAACTGATTATCAATACGTCTTGATTCATGTCTTTCAGTACCAATAACGCATAATCCTCCTAATTCTTTAACACCTTCACCTAATTTAATATCGGTACCACGTCCTGCCATATTTGTAGCAATTGTGATAGCACCTTTTTCACCAGCTTTAGCAATGATTTCGGCTTCTCTAGCATGGTTTTTAGCATTTAATACTTCATGAGGTAAATGTTCTTTTTGTAGTAATTTACTTAAGAATTCATTTGATTCAACTGAGATTGTACCTACTAAGATTGGTTGTCCAGTTGCATGTCTTTCTTTAATAAAATTAACTATAGCGTTATATTTTCCTTTTTCAGTTGCAAACATAAGGTCTGCCATATCTTCTCTGATACATGGTTTATTGGTAGGAATTTCAATAACATACATATTGTAGATGTCTCTAAATTCTTCTTCTTCAGTTTTAGCTGTACCTGTCATACCAGAGATTTTATTATACATTCTAAATAAGTTTTGGAATGTTATTGTTGCCATAGTTTTGGTTTCTTCATTAATTTTTACGCCTTCTTTAGCTTCGATTGCTTGATGTAATCCTTCACTAAATTGTCTACCATGCATTAGACGTCCAGTAAATTGGTCAACAATTACAACAGCGCCTTCTTCATCAACAACATAATCAACATCAATTTTCATTCCATAGTTAGCTTTTAACGCTTGATTAATATGATGTACTAAAGCGGTATTATCTGCATCATAAAGATTTGATAACTTGAAGTATTTTTCAATTTTACTACTTCCTTCTGGAGTTAGCATTACTGTTTTAGTTTTTTCATCTATTGTATAGTCATCTTCAGCTTTTAGTTTTTTAACAGCACTATCTGCTTCAATGTATAGGTTAGCAGAATTCATTTTTCCACCAGAAATAATAAGTGGGGTTCTGGCTTCATCGATTAACATTGAGTCAATTTCATCAAGGATAACATAATTTAATCCTCTTTGTGTACGGTCTTCTTTTCTTTGAACCATATTGTCTCTTAAGTAATCGAATCCAATTTCATTGTTAGTTGAATATGTAATATCGCAGTTATAAACTTCTTGTTTTTCTTGAGGAGTTAGTTCTCTTAAATTTACTCCTACTGTTAAGCCTAAGAATTTATAAACTGGTCCCATCCATTCGGCATTACGAGCTGATAGGTATTCATTTACGGTTACAACATGAACTCCTTTTCCAGCTAGAGCATTTAAATATGCAGGTAGAATTGTAACTAGGGTTTTTCCTTCTCCTGTTTTCATTTCAGCAATATTACCATAATGAATAGCTAGACCACCGATAAGTTGAACTCGATATGGTTTTAAGCCAATAGTTCTATAAGCAGCTTCTCTTACGGTAGCGAAAGCTTCTACTTTTATATCTTCTAATGTTTCACCATTAGCTAATCTTTCTTTAAATTCATTTGTTTTTGCGGCTAGACTTTCATCACTCATTTTTGAATATGTTTCATCTAACGCTTCAATTTGATCTGCAATTTTATTAAATCTTCTTAATTCTTTATATTCAGTATCAACAAGTTTTTTTAGTAAACTCATTAAAATCACCTCTTCAAGTTAATATTATATCAGAAAAAAAGGACTTTTACATCCTATTTTTTTATTTAGTATCTATTATACCGTAATTACCATCTTTTCTCTTGTATAAGACTGAAATGCATTCTTTATCTACATTTTTAAATACAAAGAAATCATGATCAAGTAATTCCATTTGAAGAATAGCTTCTTCTTCATCCATTGGTTTAATATCTAATGTTTTTCTTTTAACAATTTTATCTTCATTTTCTTCTTCTGTTTCAATTATTTCGAATACCAATTCGGGTACTTCTTCTTTTTTGAAACGATTATTTAATCTTGTTTTATTCTTTCTAATTTGTCTTTCTAGTTTGTCTACAACAAGATCTGTAGCAGCATATAAATCACTATGTTTTTCTTCTGCTCTTAAGGTAAATTTTTTAGTAGGAATAGTAACTTCGATAATTTGATCTTTATCTCTTACTTTTACTAAGACGTTTGCATGTATTTCGTCTGATGAATCAAAGTATTTATTTAGTCGTCCTAATTTCTCCTCTATGTGTGCTCTTATGGCATCTGTAACCTTAAGTTTGTCTCCACGTATTAAAATGTTCATTATATCATCTCCCAATTATATTATAACATATTTGATTTTAAATTTTAGAACATAATTAGCTTTTATGTATAGTAAATGTATTTATAAAAAGAAAAAACTACAAAATTGTAGTTAATTGTACTTCGGTAACGTCAACTGCTTGTAGTCCTTTAGCAGTCTCTATTAATTTAAAGTCAACAAGTTCTCCATCTTTTAGAGTCTTGTATCCATCTCTGTGTATTGAGGAATAATGAACAAAAATATCTTCTAAATCTGAACATTCAATGAATCCATATCCTTTTTCATTATTAAACCATTTTACTTTACCTCTCAAGCTAAACTCTCCTTCCTAATTTATTTGCAGCTCGATATCATAGCCCTGCGTCAATTATATTCTAACAAATAATTTAGGTAAAATATCTTAACTTGTTTTAAAGATCTTTTTCGATGTTTAAAGTAGTTTAATAATTTTATTTTTTTATGTTTTTGGCTTTTTAAACACAAAATAATGCTTTTTATACATTTTCGACATTTTTTCGATAATTCTTTGAACATAATAATACTTCTTTGCCATTCTTTAATTTGAAATATCCTTTATTCCAATTATATAGATTTACTTCGTCTGTATTAACTATACATGCACGATGAACTTGTTTAAACCTATTATCACATTTTTGTAATGCTTCTTTTAAGGTGGTATTTAAGTGAAAAATATTTTGATTTGTTACTACCATTACTTTTCTTGTAGGCGTATCACAATATAAGTATAAGATATCTTTTAGATATATTTGTAAATCTTGAGAACAGTTACTTAAAAAGAATTTCTTTTTATCAAAGTTTCTGCTTAATATTTTAGATAAATCTATTTCAAGTCTTTCTTCTAAATTATAGTATTTTTCAATAAAACTAAAGACTTTTAGTCCTTTTCTAAATACTGTTTCAAATAATTTATCATGATTGGTTATAAATAATATTTCACTATCCCAATCTTTAGTTCTAATTTCTCTGGCAATGTCTAATCCATTTTTTGAACCGGGTAGAACTGTTTCTGATAAATATATTTTAAAAATTGATCTATCACTTATAGTTTTACCTAGTTCTGGGGTATATTTATTGTATCTCTCTATTTCATAGTTTATGTCATTATTAAACATTAATTTATTAATAATAGATTCATATATATTATGATATTTTAAATCGTTGTCTATTATTATAAACTTTATCATCTTTATTTTTCCATAACAGCTTTTAAAAACTTATGATGTTTCTATTTATGGTTTCTCCTCTTCTTTTTGGGTTTTAGTTTTTTTATTGCTGTTTTTGTTAATATTAATAGTATATAGATTATTAAAATTATAATTAATATAATTTTAAATATATTATACATTGTTGATAATATGATGGTTATTATATAATTGGTATTTAATTTTTTTGATGAAGATGAATGGTCTTTTACATTATTATATTGTTTAAAGTAATTTTTCACTTTGTTTAACCATTTTGTTTTTATAAAATTATTATCTTCTTCATTATTTAATTTTAAGTATTTTTCTACCAATTTTTGAGTTTGGTTATCAACACTATATAATGATGGGGCAATAGTTGGAGCATGTTTACTTTGGTTATTTATTTTTTCATAAACTCCAGCTATATTTAAAAGCAGATTGTCGTCTCCTTTTAGACTCATAAATTCAATTCCATACGGTAAGTTGTCTTGATCAAAACCTAATGGCATGGTTATAGATGGATAGCCTACCGCAGGTGATGCATGAGCCGCTATATTAACAATACCACTTTTATTAACTTTTAACAATTGATTTTTGGTAGTTGGATAAATTATTGCATCTAAATCATTGCTTTTATAGATATTATTTAAATATACATCATAGTTTGTTATTATTGTTTTTTTATTATCTTTTAATTCATTTGAGGTTCCACAATATTTTAAATACGTATCAATATTTGTTATTTTACCGTTTGACTTAGCTAAATCTTCAAATGTTCTTATACTTCCCGTTGTTCCTTTTAAATAATTATTTACGGCATTACAAAACAAATATCCACTATAAGAATTGTTTACATAGTAGTTTTGAGTATTTGTAAAATATTCATCTAAATAAACTATTTTTGCTCCATTTTTTTCTAACAAACTTATAACTTTTTTAGCCATTTTGGTAATTTCTGAATATCCTTTTTTATTTTCTCTTAAATCAGATGATTCCGATCCATCTAAAAATAAAGTTGGAACACCAATTGTAATTTCTTTTAAATTTGATAAATTTGTTTTTATTTTGGTGTTATTTAAGGACATTATATTAGTTAATATAATAGAATCATTTAAAGTTTTTGTTAACGTACCTACAGTATCTCTATTGGGATCATATGGTAAAACGCCTTGATTACTAAATAAACCATATGTAGGTCTGTAACCAACAAGATTATTGGCAGCGGCTGGTAGTCTGACTGATGAATTGGTATCAGTTCCTAGTGCTGCTGATGCTAATGAGGCAGCTACTGCTACTGCTGATCCTCCTGACGATCCATAAGGGCTATAATCTAAATTATAAGCATTTTTTACAGTACCATATGAACTTTTAGATGAACTAGCATAGAATGCTAATTCTGACATATTTGCTTTGGCAATTATAATAGCACCGGCATCAATTAATTTTTGAATCACATCAGCGTTTTGCTTAGGATAATTATCCTTTAAAGATTTAGTACCAGATGTAGTTGGCATACCTAGTACGTCAATATTATCTTTAACAATAATAGGAATACCGTGAATAGATGATCTTACTTTACCATTTGCTCTTTCTTTATCTAACTCCTCGGCTTGGGTTAAAGCATTTTCATTAATGGATATTATGGCATTATAATCTTTATATGCGTCTATTCTTTCTAAATAAATATTAACTAGTTGTTTACTTGTAATTATATTATTATCTAGTGCCGTAGATATTTCTTCCATACTCATGGTTGTTACATCTATTGGAGCTGTTGTTTGAGCATAAATATTTATTGGGATTGAAATTAATATTAGTAATATTAGTTTTTTAATACGCATCTTTAATTGCTTTCTTTAGTTCTTTTTCTTTTAATGAAGCTCTTTTATCATAATTATGTTTACCTTTACAAACTCCAATTTTTACTTTAGCTTTATTATTTTTTAAATATACCTCTAAAGGGATTAATGTATATCCTTCTTTATCACTATCTTCTTTTAATCTTTTAATTTCATTTTTATGAAGAAGTAATTTTCTAGTTCTTCTTTCTTCGTGATTAAATCTATTACCTTCGTCATATTTTGCAATAAACATATTTAAAAGATAAGCTTCATCATTTTTAATTTTGGCGTATGAATCTTTAATATTAGCACTACCTTTACGTAGGGATTTGATTTCGGTTCCTGTTAATACAATTCCAGCTTCTATTTCTTTATCAATAAAATAATCATAACTTGCTTTGCGGTTTTTTATTTCCACGTTTATCACCCTCTAATAATACAAAATCAATTGTTGCTGCGGCTTTACTTGCTCCTATGCATTTAACTTTAACTTTATCGCCTAAACGATATCTTACTTTGGTATTTTGACCAACTATAGAAAATAATTCTGGTACATAACTATAGTAGTCACCCTCTAATGTATTTATATGAATTAATCCTTCAATTAAATTTGATAAGCAGACAAACATACCAAAGTTGGTAACTGTACTAATTGTTCCTTCAAATACTTCTCCGATATGGTTTTCCATAAATTCTGCCATTTTCATATCATCTACTTCACGTTCAGCATCAATAGCTGCTTGTTCTCTTTCACTAGAATTTAAAGCAATGTAATCTAAATTACTATCCCAATAATTAATGGTTTGGTTATCCATATTATTTTCAAAAAAGTAAGTTCTTAATAATCTATGAACTGTTAAATCTGGGTAACGTCTAATTGGGCTGGTAAAATGAGTATAGCATTTACTTCCTAAACCAAAGTGTCCAATATTATCTTTTGAATAAACTGCTTTTTGCATTGATCTTAATAACAATTCTGATAAAATAGGAGTTTCTGGTTTATCTTGTAATTGAGCAAGAATTTTTTGGAAACTAGTAGGTTTGATATCTTTAAATTTACCAACTATTTTATATCCCATTAAACTTACTAAATGAAGATAGTCATCAACTTTTTCTTTTTTAGGTTCCCCGTGAACACGATAAATAAATGGGACCCCCATGTTATAAGCATGACTTGCAACTGTTTCATTGGCTGCTATCATAAAGTCCTCAATTAGTTTTTCACCATCTTCTCTTTCAACTTTAATAATGTCTGTACATACACCATCTTTATCACAAATTATTTTTGGTTCATCAATATTAAAATCAATGTACCCGCGGTTTTCTTTTGCTCTTCTTAATATGTGAGCTAAATTATTCATTTCTTTTAAAGTATCTGCATATGGTTCATAATCTTCAGCAATGATATCTCTCATGATAATGTCATTAACTTTTTTATATGTCATTTGTTTTCTTGATTTGATATAGCTTGGGAAAATATCATACTTTATAATATTGCCTTTGTGATCAATGTTCATAACACAAGATAAAGTTAATCTGACAACGTTAGGATTTAATGAACAAATTCCATTTGATAATAAATGAGGTAACATTGGAATTACTGAATATGCTAGATATGAACTTGTTCCTCTTCTAAAGGCATCTTGATCTAAAGGACTATCTTTGGTTACATAATGTGATACATCAGCAATGTGAACTCCTAATTCAAAAGTACCATCTTTTAGTTTTTTATAACTTATGGCATCGTCTATATCTTTTGTATCATCACCATCAATGGTAAAAATCATTTCGTTTGTTAAATCTTTTCTTCCTCTTAGTTCTGATTCTTGAACTTCAGTTGGAAGGTGTTCTGCTTGTTCTATTGCTTCTTTACTAAATTCTTCATATATTTCATGTTTATAGGCAATGGTTTTAATATCGACACCTGGATCGTCTTTATGGCCGATGATACTTACAACTTTACCAATATAATTGTTTCTAGATTTTTCTTTTACTAAATTTACGACTACTTTAGTACCATCTACACAATTATTAGTTGTATTTGGATCTAGTTCTACGGTTATTTTTTTCTTTTTATCATCTAAGATTAAAGTTGGCTTTTTATCTTTAAACAAGATTTCACCAATAATATTTTTAGTATTTCGATTTAGAATTTTAACTACGCGGCCTTCTTCTTTGCCTTTATATTTTATTAATTCAACAAGAACTTCGTCTCCATCTATTGCACTATTTAGATTACAATAATCTATGTAAATATCTTCTCCTTCTTGTAAAAGAAAACCATTTCCGGCTTTATTAACGCTTAATTTTCCGACTTTAATTCCTGGGGCATTATCGTATAAGATATATTTGTCTTTTTTAGTTTTAAATACTTTATATTCATTTACTAATTCTTCTAGTGTTAATTCTAATTGTTTTAATTCTTCGGCACTTGATAGGCCTAACAAATCATTAATTTGAATTAAAGTTTGAGCCTCATGTTTGTCTTTTAATACTTCTAATATATTATTTTTCATACTATTCACCATTTTGATTATATCATATATTTATTTTAATAATTAAAAAAATGCCTTTTGTAGGCATTTGATTAACTCATATAAATTATGAAAGAAATTACAAAGAAGGCTAAACCTAATACTAAAGTAATTCTACTTAGTAATAATTCAGAACCTCTTTCTTTTTGATTAGAAAATAATTCAGTATTTCCACCAGAGATAATTTGACTGGCATCGCTTGCCTTATTACTTTGTAATAATACTAATGCAATTAATAATACTGATATAATTAATAATGCTGTTTCCATATATAATCACCTGACATGTTATAATTTAACATAAAGTTTTAATTTTTGCAAGATAATATCTGTTTATATTCTAGACAACTTCTTATATTGCTCAGAAAATTTAGCTATTGTTTAGTTTTTCTTCTATTCTTAATAATTGATTATATTTAGCAATACGTTCTCCTCTAGACATAGATCCAGTTTTAATATATCCAAGATTTAATCCTACTGCTAGATCGGCAATAAATGTGTCTTCTGTTTCTCCACTACGGTGAGAAATGATAGTTTTAAAGTTATTGTCTTTAGCTAATTTAATTGTTTCTAACATTTCGGTAATTGTTCCAATTTGATTAGCTTTAAGTAGAATTGCATTATTATAATGTTCATCTATTCCTTTTTGTAAATATTCTATGTTGGTAACAAAATAATCATCACCTACTAATAAAATATCTTTACCAACTTCTTTAGTTAATTCTTTGATTGAATCAATATCATTTTCAGCAAAGGCATCTTCAATACTCATTATTGGGTATTTTTTTATTAGTTCTTTATAGTAATTAATTAATTGTTGTTTTGTAATTTTTTGTTTATTTATTGTATACATTTCACCATCATAGAACTCTGTAGCTGCACAATCGATAGCGATGCACACATCTTTTCCGGGAATGTATCCAGCTTGTTCAATGGCTTTAACAATAAAATTAAAGGCTTCATCTATTGTATTTAAATTAGGAGCAAAACCGCCTTCATCTCCTACAGCAGTGGAAAAGCCGGCTTCTTTCAACAATTTTTGCAAGTTGTGAAATACTTCGGAACCACATCTTATTCTTTCTTTAATAGTTGATTGTTTTGGAACAATCATAAATTCTTGAATTTCTAATCCAGAAGATGCATGAACTCCGCCATTAATTATATTCATCATTGGATAAGGAAGCGTATGTGGTCCATTAAATAGTTCGTATAATTCTTTGTTTTGAAGCAGTGCTTCAGCTTTCATTATACATAATGATACACTAAGAATAGCATTGGCTCCTAGATTACTCTTATTTTTGGTACCATCTAATTTTATTAATAGTTCATCTATTTCTTTTTGGTTAATATCATGACCTATTAAAGCATCTTTTATTATTGTATTTACGTTATTTACTGCTTTGGTTACACCTTTGCCTAGAAATCTATTAGGTTCTTTATCACGAAGTTCTAGAGCCTCATTGGTTCCGGTTGAAGCACCAGAAGGAACACTCGCTCTTACCATTTGACCATTTTCAAGATATAGGTCAGTTTCTACAGTTGGATTTCCTCTTGAGTCTAATATTTCTCTTGAAATAATATCTTTTATTTTCATTGTCATGTCTCCTACTTTCTAATAAAATTATAAATTAATTGTAAATCATTAGCAAGTTTATTAACGGAACTTTACATTGTATGATATAATTTTGATAGAGGTGTTTTTATGAGAATAATTGAACTAAGTATGCTTGAATTTGATAATTTTGCATCAACTCATCCACTAAGAAATTATTGCCAAAATTCGAAGTTTGCAAGATTAATGGGTGAAAAGGGATATTCTTATGAATATATAGGTTATCAAGATGATAGTAATAATTTAGTAGCTGCTTCACTAATAGCTAATAAAAAGATAGATGGTGGAGCTAAATTTGCATATGCACCTAAAGGTTTTTTAATAGACTATTATAATACTGAATTGCTTAAACTTTTTGTTAAGGATTTATTTGTATACTACAAGAAAAAAGGGATGGCATTCATTAAAATTAATCCTGAAATTATTATTGGAGAGATTAGTGCTGATAGAAATTATAGTCCAATGTATAATCAAAATGTTAAAATTATAGATGTATTAAAGGAAATTGGTTTTAAAAGAAGAAGAGAAATTGTTCCTTTAGATTTTATTTATCCTAGAATTAGTCCTTATATTAATCTTAAAACTTTTGATGTTAATAATTTGTCCGATAGTTGTTTAGAAAAAATAAATGCTGCAAGTAAAAATGGGTTGTCTATTGAAGAGGCTACTAATAAAGATGTCAATATTTTCTATGAATTTGTTAAGGATGATATTAAAGAGAGTGCTAGCTTTTTTAGGAATTTATTGAATATATACCAAAATGGCGAGGCTGAGTTGTTACTTGTTAAGGCTGATTATGAAGATTGTTTAATTAATGCTAGAGATAGATATGAAAAAGAACTTGATATGAATAATTATTGGAATGAATTAATTCAAACTGATAATAGTGAACAAAATTTAAATAGTAAAATGCAATCTGACAAGAATTTAATTGCTTATAAAAATGAATTAGTTGCTGCAACTGACAATTTAAAAAAGAATAAATATAAATATGTTGGTGGAGCTGTTATTATTAAATATAAAAATAGAATTAGTATTATAGCTAATGGTGTTGATAAAAATGAAGCTAATTTAAATGTTAATTATTATTTATTTAAATCTTTAATTGATAGATATAGAAATGATTTTGATTTTTTAGATTTAAATGGTGTTGCTAGTAATTTTAATCAAGCTTCTAAATATTGGAAATTTAATGAAGAAAAACTTGATTTTAAACCAACATTATATGAGTTTATCGGTGAGTTTGATTTAGTCATTAATGACAATGCTTTTAAAAGAATTAAATCTAAAGGATTGTTATCTAAGGAATTTATTCCTTCTCATTCTTTTAAAGATGAAGAGATATAAAAAAACTTCAGTTTTGTGATGTGAACCCTAAACGGTAGACATCAAATAAAAAACCAGTAGATTAAAAAGAGAAAAATAATTTTTCTCTTTTTGTGTAAGTTTTTCTCTTTTTCTTCTCTTTTGACTTTAATCTAGTTGTGTTGTAAAATAATATCCAGTCTTCTACAAGTTGAATGTATTCTTGTAAAGATGTAATATTATTGTTGTACAAAGTTTCTTTTTTAAGAAGTGAGTGCCAACTCTCTATTGGAGAGTCATCAATTGGAGTTCCTTTTCTGCTCATAGAAATTTGTATTCCTTTTGATTCCTGTGTATGATTAATCCTTGTACATCTTTTTCTTTTGCTAAAGCATCGTTTAAAGTATCCATAACCAATTTATTATCATTATGCTTAGATATTTTATATGCAACTACATGTCTGTCGTATAAATCTATAATAGTTGATAGATATGCTCTTGATCCTTTAAAGATTAAATATGTTACATCTGTATCCCATATTTTGTTAAGTGCATCAGTATTAAAATTTCTTTTTAATAGATTAGGTTTAACATTATCTTCAATTCTTTCGTTTTTATGTTTAATCTTTGCTTTTCTTATGTATTCAGCCATTAAATTATATTTTTTCATTATTCTTAAAACCTTTTTTCCATTCATAACTACACCATATTTCAGGAGTAGACCTTCAACAATCCTACGATATCCATATGTACCTTTAGAATCATTATATATTTCTTTTATTATTAAATAATCATAATAATCTGGATCTTCTTTATTTCTATACTTATAATAAGTTTTAGGACTTATATTAAGTACAGCACACATGTTATCTCTCGTTGTGCCTTGAGGAAGGCCTGGTATTTTTTTAATATTTCATATCTTTCTTTCCAATCTTCTTTTGTTAAATTAGCTTCTTTTTTTCTACCACGTTTTTGTCCTTGTCCAATATATTTTTCTGGATGATTCAGTTTAGAAGTCCATGTTTTTATAGTTCCAGATGGAATATTATATTTTTCTGATAAATATTTTATATTGTGTTTTTCTTTATATTCATCTAAAACCATTTCTTTAACATCAAATATATAACTATTAAATTTTTGCCCTTTTTTTGCCATAAAAAAATACACCTCCTTTCGGAAGTGTATTATATCATTTTTTGAACTGGTTTTTTATTTGATGTCTACTCTAAGGGGTGCAGTTCACAAAACTGAAGTTTTTTTTAATAATTTTCGGCTTTCATTTCTTGATAAGATTGTGGATGTTTGCATACAGGGCAAATTATTGGAGCAGTTTCTCCATAATATACATGTCCACAATTTCTACAAATCCATACTGTTTCTGTACCTTTATTAAATACAAGGTTATTTTCAATATTATCAACTAATTTTAAATATCTTTCTTCATGATTTTTTTCAATAGCTGCTACTTGAGAAAATAATCCAGCGATTTGATCAAATCCTTCTTCTCTAGCGGTTTCAGCAAATTCTTTATACATTTCTGTCCATTCATAATTTTCACCATGAGCTGCATCTTTTAAATTTTCTAATGTATTAGGAACTTTACCTCCGTTTAATTCTTTAAACCATAATTTAGCATGTTCTTTTTCATTGTTTGCAGTCTCTTCAAATATTGCAGCTATTTGTTCATATCCATCTTTTCTTGCTTGTGATGCATAATAAGTATATTTATTTCTAGCTTGACTTTCACCAGCGAAAGCTGCTAGTAGGTTAGCTTCTGTTTTACTACCTTTTAATTCCATTTTGTACCTTCTTTCTTCTTTTAATTATATCATTTAAATATATGTTAGTCAAACAAGAAAAAAAACAGATATTATCTGTTTTCTCTAAAACGATCTTTAGGATCTAATGTCTTTTTACGTAATCTGATTACATCAGGAGTGATTTCAACATATTCATCATCTTCAATAAATTCAAGAGCTTCTTCTAATGAGAATGTTCTAGGAGGTACTAAAGCAATAGCTTCATCACTACTCTTACTTCTTGTATTAGACATTTCTTTATTTTTACATGGGTTTACATTTAAATCATTATCTCTATTATTAATACCAACTATCATTCCAACATATACATCAACTGCTGGGCCAATAATTAAAGTTCCTCTTTCTTGTAAGTTAAATAATGAATACCCTAAACTCTTACCAGTTTCCATACTTACAAGTACACCATTTTTACGACTTTGAACTACACCAGCATATGGTTTATATCCAGCGAAGCTTCTAATCATAATTCCTTCACCTTTAGTATCTGTTATAAATGCACTTCTATAACCGATTAAACCTCTTGTAGGTGCTTCAAATTCTAAGTGAGTATAGTTTTCTTCTGTTTCCATCTTTTGTAGCATAGCTTTTCTTTCTTGCAATGCATTAATTACTGTACTTGCATAATCACTTGGAGTATTAACAATTACTGTTTCGTATGGTTCACATTTTTGTCCATCAATTTCTTTAAATAAAACTTGAGGTTTACTTACACATAGTTCATATCCTTGTCTTCTCATGTTTTCAAGTAAAATTGATAAGTGAAGTTCACCTCTACCACTTACTTTAAAGCCATCTGATGATGGTAATTCTTCAACTTCTAGACCAACGTTTGTTTCTAATTCTCTTTGTAAACGTTCTCTTATATGTCTTGTTGTTAAGAATTTACCACTTTGTCCGGCAAATGGACCATTGTTAACTAAGAAATTCATTGATAGTGTTGGTTTTTCAATTTCAATTGGAGGTAATGGATCAATACAATTTAATTCATTAACTGTATCTCCAATAGATATATGTGAACAACCTGCTATTGTAACAATATCACCATAATATGCTTCTTGTTTTTCTACTTTTTTAATTCCTTCATTAACAAATAATTTAGATATTTTAAAGTTTGTTATTTCACCATTATTTTTAACTAATGAAACTGTTTCTCCATTTTTAATTTTTCCTTTAGTAATTCTTCCGATACCTAATCTTCCAATATAATCATCATATGATAGGTTTGAAATTTGTAGTTGTAATTTATCATCAACTGATCCTTCATATGGTTTGCATTGTTTAAGAATTGTTTCTAATAATGGTTCTATTGTTGTACTATCATCATCTAATGAATACTTAGCAATTCCTTCTCTTGCTACACCATAGATAATTGGGAAATCTAATTGTTCATCTGAAGCATTTAATTCACAGAATAAATCAAATGTCATATTAACTACTTCTTCAGGTCTTGCATCTTTTTTATCTATTTTATTGATAAATAAGATTGGTCTTAAATTATGTTCTAGGGCTTTCTTTAAAACAAATCTAGTTTGAGGCATTGGACCTTCAGCTGAATCAACTAAAAGAATTACTGTATCAACAGTTTTAATAACACGTTCAACTTCTGATGAGAAATCTGCATGACCAGGAGTATCTACAATGTTAATTTTATAATCTTTATATCTTATAGCACAGTTTTTAGAATAGATTGTGATTCCTCTTTCTCTTTCTAAATCATTGCTATCCATTACGCAGTCTACTACTTCTTCATTGGCACGAAATGCTCCATTTTGTTCAAGTAAAGCATCAACTAAAGTACTTTTACCAGCATCTACGTGAGCAACTACTGCAATATTAATAATTTTATCCATATAACCAACTTCTTTCGAACTCGATTAATAATACAACATTTAAAGGATTTTTGCAAGAAAAAGATATTATTTTAGTAGTTTTATTGTTATAATTTTTTTGGAGGACATATGAAAAAAGAAAATAAAGACCTATCTTTAATAAAAAGCTTTTTTAAAAAGCATGAATATTTATTACTTACCATTATTTCATCTTTGATAGTTATTATTGCGATATTTATATTGCAAGGATTAGCTCCTTTTGGTGATAAATCAATGTTAACAATAGATTTTTTTCATCAGTATGGGCCTATGCTTGGAGAACTTTATGATAGAGTTAAGAATGGTAGTAGTTTAATATATTCTTTTAATATGGGAATGGGGCTTCCATTTTTTAGAAACTTTTTTAATTATTTATCTAGTCCATTTAATATTTTGATTTTTTTGTTTAAAAGAATTCATTTATTAACATCTTATTCTATAATTATTGGACTAAAATCAATATGTTCTTGTATAACTATGAGTATATTTTTAAAAAATAAGTTTAATAAAGATTATAAAATGTTTATTCCTATTTCATTATTATATGGGTTTTGTGCATATTTTGTGGCATATTATTGGAATATAATGTGGTTAGATGGAATGGTATTACTTCCATTAATTACGTTAGGAATTGAGTATATTATTAATAAAGAAAAACCTTTTTTGTATATTATTAGTTTAGTAATTATGTTATTTGCAAATTATTTTATTGCTTATATGATATGTATTTTTAGTGTTTTATATTTTTTAACATATTTGTTTATTAAAACTAATAAATTTGACTTTAAAAAAATTGGTAAGAAATGTTTAATCTTTGGAGTAGCGTCATTAATTGCTGGTGGTATATGTGCTATTTTCTTAATTCCTATGTTTAAATCTATGTCTGGAATTAGTGCTACTGGAGATGTTTGGCCTACTTCTCAATATTATGATTTTACTTTTATTGAATTTATTTATAATCATTTAAGTGGTGTTGGTAGTACTGTTTTAAAATCTGGAGTTACTACTGCACCTAATGTGTCTTGTGGAATATTATCTGTTATGTTACTATTTGCTTTTTATTTTAATTCCGACATTAAATTAAAGGTTAAATTTGCTTATACTTTATTATTATTAATTATGATTTTAAGTTTTGTATTAGCTCCTTTAGATTATATATGGCATGCTTTTCATGTACCAAATGATTTGCCTTATAGATATTCATTCTTATATAGTTTTGTACTTATTATTATTAGTGCTTATTCATTATTTAAAATTAAAGGACTTAAATCTATTTATGGATTTGTGTGTTATGGATTAGCATTAATATTTATTTCATTAGTTTGGTTTTTACCATTTGAAAATATTTCAAGAGATATGATTTATTTAAATTATGGATTAAGTACTATTTTCTTTTTATTATTTGTTATTTATAAGTATTTTGGTTCTTATAAAAAAATTGTTCCTTATATATGTATTGTTACGGTAATGCTTGAATGTTGTGTAGTTTTAAATAATAATTGGGACATGGCACATGTAGCTAGTACATTTTACAGTGATTATGATTCAATGAGAAAAGGAATCGATTTTGTTAATAAAAATGATAAAGAAATGCATAGAATGGAAAGAATAGATTTATTAACTTATAATGATCCTTCTTGGTATAATTATTATGGTCAAATGACTTTTAGTTCAATGGCTTATGAAAATATGGCAGTTATAAATCATGCTTTAGGGATGCCAGGAAATGAGATTAATAGTTATTATTATAAAAGTAATACACCAATTTATGATATGTTATTTAATGTTAAATATATAATTGGAGATATCAATGATTTTATCCATTATTCTTTATATTTTGACAGTAATGATTTAGCTATTTATAAGAGTAAATATAATTTAGGATTTATGTTTGGTGTTGATAATAATATTAAAAATTGGAACACAAATTATGATAATCCTTTTAATAATCAAAATGATTTTGTATTAAAGAGTTCTGGTATTGATAATGTTTTAAAAGAATTAAGTATTTATAAAAAAGAATTGTATTATGAAGATGATAATCATAAAATATTTAAGTATATTGTAAAAGGTGATTCTAATAATTTCTATTTATACTTTAATAATTATTTATGTGATTTTATGGTTATTAATGGTTCAATGTATTATAACGAAAATGAGCATGATTATGTTTATAATAGTGATTTAACTATTTATAGTAATTCATCTTATAGTGAAAACTATATTATAGATGCCTTGGGAGAAAATAACAATTTAGAATTTTATGTTGGATATACTAATTATTATGATGATGAAGATGTTTGGATTTATGGTTTAGATGAGAATAAATTTAACGAGGCTTATACTTATTATCTTAATAATAAAGTTAGTATTGAAGAATTTAAGGAAGATAAGATTACTGCTTTTGGTAGTTTTAATAAAGATATGAGTGTTTTCACTTCAATACCTTATGATAAGGGATGGAATGTATATATTGACGGAATTAAGGTTAATACTTATGAAACAAATAATACTCTACTAGGATTTGATGTTGAAGCAGGAGAACATAATATTGTGATAAAATATAAAATTCCTTATGCTTTAGTTGGTGGATGCATCTCTTTATTGTCGTTATCATTATTAGGTTTTTGGATTTATACCAATAAAAAAAGTTTAAAAAATAAATTTTAAACTTTTTTATTTACAAAAATTTTATCAATATTCTTTTTAGGCATCATTATTTTGACATTTCTAACATTACTAATTTCATAGTTTAAGACTGCTCTATCTAATTTTTCACCATCAATGCACCATGCTTTTTTGGGATAGTCAGCAAATTTAATTTCTAAATGATTTGTTTTATAAAATTCAACTCCAGATACTCTTTCTATATCTGTGGTCATTAAAATTGTAAATGTTTTTATGATATCAACACGTCTTTTAAAATTACAAAATAATACTTCGAATTGATCATCATCTAGTTTAACGTCTTTATAAAAATTATTAATTCCGGCAATGCGATTAGCATTTGAAATTAACATAAATGAATATAGTCCTCTTTTTTCGATACCATTTACTTTATAGGTAATATCATACATTTTAGTAGGATTAAAGAAATCTTTTACTCCTTCTAGTAGATAAGCCATATAACCATACTTTTTCTTTAATTTTCGCGGTGTATTATATGGAATTTGCATAAATTTACCAAAGCCTGCTACATAAACAAAGGGTCTTCCATTTATTACACATATATCCATTCCTTTTATTGTACCATCTAAAAGTAACTTTAAATTCTTTTTGATGTCTTTTCCATAACCAAACATTACACCAACATCATTAGTTGTGCCAACTGGTATATGAGCTAAAATTAATGGTTTCTTTCTTTCAAGATTACCTGACATAACTTCATTAAAAGTTCCATCTCCACCCATTGAGATAACTAGATCTGTTGGTTCTAAATGATTAACTATTTCTTTAGCATGTCCACTATATTGTGTTCCAATAAATTTTGGATTATATCCATTTTTAGTTAATATCTTTTTATATTCTTTTAAATATTTAGTTTTAAATACATGTCCACTATTAGGGTTATATATTATTGTACAGCTTTTCATTTGTTTCACCCATTTAATTATATCTATGCTTAATTATATTGTCAATTTTTAAAATTCTTAAATAAACAAAAATTGTATTGTTGTATTTTTAGTCATAAAAAAAGTACCATAAAATGATACTAATTTATTTATGGAGGGGCCTACCGGATTTGAACCGGTGCTCAGGGAGTTGCAGTCCCTTGCCTTACCGCTTGGCTAAAGCCCCATAACAACACTTGCAAGTATTATTTTACATTATTATTTATTTGTTGTCAATTATTCTATTTAACTTATTATATAATATGCTTTAAGGTAAAGAAAAAATAACTCTTATGAGTTATTTTGACTAATTAAGTAATTGGTTTCTCTTGTTTTTATTTCTAAATTGTATGTTGATGTATTATTAATAACATTAGTAACTTCTAGTAAAATTGTATTTGTTTGATTAGGTATGTTAATTGCGGTTACTGAAGAGCTTATATTATTTGCTGCTGTTTTATAGTTAATATATGCAAAGCGATCAAAAAATCCTTTACTTAATTCATCTGATGATAATGAGTAATATAAATTTGTTTTATTATCTACTGTTAAATCAAAATTTACAATTAAGAATGTTTGACTTGATGGATTAGAAGGTGTTAGAAAATCATATTTTGTTGTACAATTTTGATTATTTGAATCACATGAATCGTATGAGTATTCATAAGAATTAGCTTTTTTTATTGAGTTAATTTTAATTTTGGTATTACCATATAAATTACTACCTAGAGATAAACCTTGATTTAATGATGCGGTTGTAATTGATGGTTTTTCTTGTAATTTTGTTGGATTTATTTTAACTTTTTTAAATACTTTTTCGATTGTATTATTCTTAATTTTGGAGGTGTCGTATACTTTTAAGTTATATCTAAAGGATGTTTTATCTTTAGGAATTTCAAAAACTAATAAATAATGATTATCTTTATTATCAATTTGATCTCCTTTATAAGTTACTCCTAAATCTGAGAATGAGTATGATAGTGATGTTTTATATTTTACAGTATTACCATCTTTTAATTTTAGATAAAAATTTTCAGGATATAATATTTCTTTTTTTGTTGTTGTTGATGATATAGTCATGTCTAAAATTAGATAAACTTTGTTTTCATGAATTACTTTTAATGATTTATCCATGTTAGTTAAATATGCTTTGTTAATCTTATATATGAATGAATCAGTTTTAATTGTACTTCCAACTTTATATGTTTTATTTGTAAAGTTAAAATTTATGAATAGTATAATTAATAATACTACAACTAATGATCCTAATATTATTGTAACAAAGAATTTATTTTCAAGTATGTAGTATTTTAATTCTCTTAATATTCTTCTAGTTCTTCTTTTATATTTATATGTGTCAGTACCGACAATAAATTCAAATTCTTCATTATCTTCATTTTTAATTTCTAATTCTTCTAGATCTTTGCTAAAATTAAATTTTTTAATATCGAAACCAATACCTCTTATTAAACTTATTACAATGAAATAAACACTAGGTACGGTTAGGATCGTATAGATATCTCTTAATGCTCTTGATTCTTGTTGAGTTAAAGTTGAAAAAGATAAATCATTTATTAAATTATAAGCAAATACAACTCCTATAAATAATAAAATATAGTAGATAATTGTTGCTAAGTAAAATGAACTTGGTTTATGCTTTTTCTTCATTAAACGGTACATAATTATACCAAATATAATTACGATTATTATAGCAATAAATAAAATAAATGATATGTAATTATGAGCAGCATTTTCTGGCACTAGAATACTTGATTTGTTATATGAACTAAAAAAATCTAGGATTTTATTAAATCTATATGCTATGTAACTTGTGATTACCAATAAAATTAGATGAATTATTTTAAAATGTTTTATTAAAAATGCATATGGTTTTTTTAATATCATACTAACACCCTATTCTTATTATCATTATATCATAAAAAAAATAAAATAAACTTTTTAGTTTATTTTATTAACAATTAATTGTCCTTCTTGAAGATAAATTGTATCATTATACTTTAAAAGATTGGAAACATTGGTATTAAATGTGTCTGCTACGGTTTTTAATGTGTCTCCTTCTTTTGTTATATAATAAGCAAAATTCTTTTTAGGTATCATTATACTTTGATCAGGATAAATATAATCTGTTGAATTTAACCCATTTAATAAGGCTAGCAAAGTAGGATTTACTTTATAATCTCTTGCAATTTGATAAATGGTATCTCCTTTTTTTATAGTATAATAGTTGAAATATTCATTTTCTCTTTCTTCTGTTTCTTTATTAATATTATACATGTTAAACATTTTATCACTCCTAATATAAGATATTCATATTAGGCTTTTTGGTTAATTAAAAATAAATATTTGATTTAAATAATTAAATTTCCATTCTTTATATTCTAAAAGAAGATTTTCGCCATTAGCGTTATAACAATATAATTTGGTCCCAACAAGATAAAATACTTGGTTTTCATTTGATGATATTATTGAAGTTATTTTTTGATTACTTATTTTTATGTTATGATTATCAATTATTTGATATAGGTAATCATCAATTATTTTATAGTTATATGATTGGGCAAAAGTGAATGAAATATTTTTATTAATAACATCTTTTATACTTTGATTATTCCATTCTCCGTTTTCATAAATATCAATTTTGTCATTTTTTATTTTTACTTTTTTAATTTCTAATTTTTTAAAATTTAAGTAATATTCATTTTTATTTTTTTTATCAATAAAATATAGTTTGTTTTTAACTTCACCTAAATATAATAAATCGTAAGAAATTTCATAATCAAAACTAATATCATTTAATAATTGTTTTTCTGTATCAAAGATATACATTTTAGTAAAGTAATATTTTGAATCATAATCTGGTATTATTAAATATTTATCAATTTGATATGTATTTAAAGTTGAATAATTTTCATTATTAAATATCTTTATATTTTCATTATTGTTTTTATTTAAATTTATATAACCTTTATAATTCCAAATTAGATAATTATAAGTATTATTATAAATATTAATTTTTTCATAAGTTTTAATTACTTTTTCTTCTTTTTTAGATTTAAAGTTTTTAACATATAAATCATCATTAATTAAATGATAATCTTTTAAACCTTTTTTATCACTGCATAAAGTTTGTTTATTATTTTTGGATAAAATCGTAAGACATGTATCTTTTTTGTCTTCTATTATTTTTACATCGGTTATTAATTTTCTTTTTTTAGAATATTCAGTTTTAATTATATATGGATATTCAATATTTTTATATTTTAATATAAAATGATAATCATTGGTTGCTTTTTGATATTTTTCAATTATATCAACTTTATTTATAGTGTAATTAACTTGATAATCTTTTGGAGTAGATGTGAAAATTACGAAAGTAATCACAAGAGATAATATAATAAATATCATTATATATAATTTTTTCATTTTATCACTACCTTTAAAAAAAAGAATTCGCTAAGAATTCTTTTTTATTGTTCTTCAGTTTTTGAATAGAATTTCTTTTTAGCTTCTATCATAAATGAGGATATATTAATTTGGATTTCGCTCAATGCTTTTTTTGAGATGTTTGAAAAAATAATAGTCTCTTTCATAGTATCTATAGTTACTGTCCCCCAGATAATTCCAGCTGATACTTGCATATCATTATATAAATCTGGAGTTATTGTATTTAACTTGTAACCAACTAGTATTCTATCTTGAGCTATCATAAGGCGATCCGTTGTTAATGCCAATATAGCTGTATCAAAAATAGCATCATGACTCGAATTGTTTTGAGCTGCGAATGCAAATAATACTTTTTCGTTGGGATTTAAATTTTGATCAATGATTGCACAATGTTTTTTTAATCTCCAACCGATTGTATTAGGATATTTTTTTTTGAAATCTTTTACTAGTTCATATGTAGAAGCCATTTAAATATTCCTTTCTATTTAATATTTCCAACTGATTGTAATTTTTTAATTAAATTAGTTTTGTTTGTAAATCCTGAAATACATCCAGTAACTTTTCCTTTTTTAGTTAAAAGTGTTAATGGAGTACCAAATCCATCAGAAAGTGATTGTTCACTACCAGTACTTGAACAAGATGCTGGAATTTTTAAATCTGATTTTAGAATTTTACTATATTCAGTTGAATCAAATGAATCTGAATCAATATAATAAATGTTTGCTTTATTTTCTGCAGCTACTTCATTATAGATAGGTTTAAATTTATTACACCAACTACATGTATTACGTCCTAAAACGATCATTGCTGGTTCTTTACTATCAACCACTTTCATGAAAGCTTTATAAGTTGACACTGTTTTATAAGCTACTTCAGAATCATCTATTTTATTATTTACGTATTTATCAACATATTTATTAATATTTGATTCATTTACTGCATCTTTAGTTACATAACGAACTTCATTGTTAACAGCAAATACGTAAACTTCACCTTCTTCAAATAATTTGTTAGTTTCTACTAATGCATCAATCTCTTCTCCAGATAACTTATCTACATTAACAGATGCTACTTCAATATCAGTTTCTTTCTTTAAATCAATTAAAGTATCTTTTACTTTATCATATGAATCATTATCAGTATGACCAAAGTAAATTAATGTTAGATTTTGAGCTTCAGTAACAGCTTTTTTAAATTCTTCATAATTATAAGTTGTTACTTTATGTCCATTAACAAAGTTAACTATAATTGGAATTAATAGAATAATAACAATTAGAACAGGTATAATCCAACTCTTAATTTTTTCTTTCATTATATTTACCTCCTTATGAATATTTTATCTTTTTTTTTAGCAATAATCAATTATTATTGAGTATTTTCTTTATTTTGTAAGGTATTTATTAATTGTTGAAATTATTTCTTTAGTATCATTTTGACCTAGGGTATATAATGAACTTAATTTCTTCTTATTTTTTTCAATACGTTTTACTTTTAGATCTTGTGATGGTCTTATAAATATAATCTCATGGTTATTAGCTTTCTTTTCGATATATTTGATTGTTTCATTGTACATTGATGGTCTATTAGAAAGTGCTTTAATAAATTTAGGATATTTTTTATAAAATATTTTTGATGGTTGTGGTTTATATTGTTTTTTATATCCTTCTGGTCTAGTTCCAACTACAATTATTTTATTAAACCCCAATTTTTCCATGTATTTAATGGGAATGCTATCTCCGGTTGCTCCATCTAAATAGTAGTTATTATTAATTTTTACGGGTTTTGAAACATATTGCATTGAGCCTGATGCTCTTAAGTATTCCATTTGATTTTGGTCATTTAAATCAGTTAATTCTTGATATTCTGGAGTACCTGTTAATAAGTTTGTAACTACTACATAGAATTTTGTTTTGTTATTTTTGAATGCTTGGTAGTCAAATTTATCTAATTCATTTACTAATTTATCGAAACAAAAGCTTTTATTCATGATATTGCCTGTAGTTAAATATGAATATAAACCAATATATTCTTTATCATTTATGTATTTCATATTATAACGATATGCTCTTCCTTTTTGATTTGATTTATAATTGATACCAAATAATGCTCCGGCTGATACACCTATTATGGCGTCAAATTTTATATTGTTTTGCATTAATATATCTAGAACTCCAGCTGTATATATGCCACGCATTGCACCGCCTTCAAGTATTAAACATGTTTTATTCATATTTACCCTTCTTTCTATAAAAAAAACTAGCTATGCTAGTTAATAACATTATGGTGGAGCCGAGCAGAATTGAACTGCTGTCCAAAATACTTCCATAGTACAATCTACAAGTTTAGATAATTTGTTATTTCACTAGTAGGAAGAAAACTATCTAAATTACTACTAGCTAAGCTTTAAAATTTTCGTTAAACAAACTAAGCAATCTATTTAATATAATCTACTATTATGAACCAATTTAAAACTCTGTAGATTTAGTCTTAAACCAGTGCTCCGTGCCAACTATTAGGCAAATGCTAGAGCTGTATTATAATTTGTTTTGTCAGTTATTTTAACTGTTTTGCTATTTAGGATAGCAACCACTTGCATGTAAAACAGAATATATATTTTGTCGAAACCAAAAACGGCCCCGTGTCTAATATATTAACATATTTGGAGTCGTTTATCAATTATCTTTAAATTTTAAAATTATTTCGCCATCTTTAGATAGCATGAATTTTTCACGAGCGTATTTAGCAACATAGTTTGGATCTTGTAGTTTAGTTATTGCACTGTTTAGTTCTTCTTCTTCTTTTAGTAATGCTGTGTATGAATCTTCTAATTCTTTAGTTTGTTTACGATTTGATAAAATGTCTGACCAGCAATTATAAGAAAATACAGCTAAGTAAGAAATAACAATAACAATTAATAATGACCAAATCATGATACGTCTTTTATCTTTTTTTGTTAATTTACTCATGACAAACACTCTCCGTATTATGATTATATCATTTTTTTGATTTTTTGAATTAATTAATTTTTGACTTTACGCTTTTTTGGTAAAATTTTACACTTATTATTTAATAAGTATCCTAAAATCAATGATATTTTTAATATATAATTTATAGTTCCATCATTTAATAAGTAAATTATATAAATATATAGAATTGTGTACATCACTGTTGTTATTAACATTTTGAAATTATTTAATTTTGATATATATAAATAGAAATATCCAAATATAAAAGATATTAATATTAAAAATAACTGTTTCATTTAAATAATTTTACTAATAAACTATTTTCTTTTTGAGATACCTCATTATATGAAAAACTATTTATTTTACCTTTTATAGATACATTACCATCTATTGTATCTAATTTTATTATTTCTAGGTTTTCACCTTTAATTATGATATTGCCCATAATTGATTCCAGATTGAATTCTTTGTCATCAAAATTAATTATTTTTTTAATTCCACTTATAATAATATTTTTGCGATCGTTTAATTTAACAACATGTGTAAATGATGGTACATCGATTAATTTATCCATAAAAAAGCCTCCTATTAATTAATAATATGAGGCTAATCTATTAATATGACAATTAAGCTGCTTTATTGTATTCTTCAATAATAGCGTCTTCAAATTGTTTACGAACATCTGGATTAATTGGATGAGCAATGTCTCTATATCCGCCTGTTGCAGTTTTTCTACTAGGCATAGCTATAAACAAACCGTTGTCTCCTTCTATAATTCTAATGTCGTGTACAGCAAATGCATCGTCTAGTAATACAGAAGCAATTCCTTTCATACGAGAGCCTTCTTTTTCAACTTTTCTAACGCTAACAGATGTAATTTTCATAACATTCACTCCTTCTATTATACTGTCTTAGTTAATTTAATTTTAATCTATTGTTCAACAAATTGCAATATATTTATGATAAAAAGTTTATTATAATATCTTTACTTAAAATATCTGAGTACGAATAACTCTTTTTTTCTATACCATTAGATACTATAAATACATGACTATAACATTCTGATATGTAGCCATAAAATATTTCATTTCTGTTTCTATTTTCTCTTGATGTAACTTTTATTTCTTGATTTAGATGATTTCTTATATTTGTTTTAATTGATTCAATCATCTTGGATACCCCACATACATAAGTCCATTACAAACAACTCCTCCCATTCCATCGGAACCATATTTGGTTTTATTTAAAAGTTCAATTAAATCTATTGTTTTCATTTTGTCGGTTAAAGCAATTGATGAAGCTATTATGGCAGGATCTAAAGCATGAATATTTACTCTTTTGGGACTAGAGGCAAAATTTGCTCCACATTTAATTAATTCTTCATAATCGCTTTGACACGCACCAGCAATTATTATTAACTTGTCATGATTTTTTTCATATTTTCTTGCTTTTTTAACTGATTCACAAAAATATTTTGAATTACGATAATTATTTAAATTTGTTTTAGAACCTTTCTTTGGATAATATGCATCATGACCAGTTATTATGACAATGTCAGGATTACATTCTAATAAATATTTATTGATTTTATTTGGTAATTCTTCTTCACTTACAACTTTTCCAAAAGCTTTTAAATTGTTTTGTTTATAATAATTTAGACATCTATTTAAATATTCTTCGTCACCATCGCAATGTAAAATTTTGGCAGGCATATAAAAGTATTCATTGCGATCTAAATTGTCATTATTGGTAACTTTGTATTCAAAATTATCTTTGCGGTTTTCTGTATATAAAACTAAATCTTCAATCGGACTATCTGCATATAATCTGACATTTTCACCTTTTAAATAACAAATTCCATCTTTTATGTTTAAAATTTTAAATATTGTATCGTTATTATAACTTTTTCTTGTTACGTAGTCGCCTTTTTTAAAGTTCATAGTTACCACCTTAATTAATATTTATGCAAAAAAAAAGCAAATATTATTGCTTTAGTTTATTTGATATTTCAATATATACTTCTATTGGTATTTCTTCAGCACGATTATTTAGAGAATAGCCATTGGCTTCTAATACCGGAGAGATTATATCTAAATTAAAGGTTTTTAAATTATTTCTTAAATTTTTTCTTTTAAATTGGAATGCTGATTCAATTAAGTTATTAAAAATATTAAAATCTGTTTTCTCTTTATTATTTGGAGTTAATTTAATAATTGCACTGTCAACATTGGGTCTTGGATAAAAACAATTTTTACTTACATTAAATAATTTTTTTATGTCATAAAAATAATTAAGAAGTACGGTGATATATCCATAATCCTTTGTTTTAGGCTTAGCTGATAATCGATCTGCTACTTCTTTTTGAACCATTAATACTAGCCCTTGAGGATTTATATTAGCAAAAGTAATCTTTTTTATAATCGGAGTGGTTATATAATATGGGATGTTAGCTATTACATATAGATTTTCATATTTGATGGTAGATAAATCAGCTGTTAAATCAGCTTCTAAAAAGTCTTTAAAGAATATTTGGGTTTTCTCATTTTTAATGGATTCTAATTGTTCTTGAAGAGATTTATCTATTTCATAACAGATAATATTACAATTATATTTTTGAAGCCATTTTGTTAAATTACCACTTCCGGGTCCTACTTCAATAATTAAATCATTTGGATTAGGACTTATTGATGTATATATTTTTTGTAATATGCCTTGATCATTTAAAAAATTTTGTCCATATTTCTTTTTAAAAATGTGTTCTTTCATATTAATCACATTAATAGTTTATCATAAAAAAAAGATAGTTTAAACTATCTTGTATATCCGAATCTTAAAATATTGTATGATATGTCTCTTCTACCAACTGATGTTAATGCTTCTTGTTGTGATGCCACTAGTAAATCTAACGCCGTTCCGGTTACGCCTCTATCTAGAACAATAGCCGTAACTGGTGCATTGTTTAAATTAAATTGAACTATTGAACCACATGGAAGGCTTCTTGATGAAGCGACGATTCTAACTGTACCATAATCTTTATCATTATAGGTAGTAATTCTATCTGTTAAAACATTTTGTCCAGTGCATCCTAATGTACCACCACATAATGGACAATCAGCTGCATAACCAGTTAAAACTCCATTATATGTATCTTTAGGAGCATATAAATCATTTTTTTGAATTTCTTCAATTTTAACTGACATTGCATGTAAATCAAGGGTTTTATTTAAATTGTCGTTTGTACTTTTTAATTCAGATTGTGGAATACAAACTGATGGAAAAGATAAAATTGTTATTGTTATAATAAATAGTCTAATATATTTGAAAATTTTTCTTTTCATAACTTATGCTCCATATCTTTTTTCATTGTATCATGTTTGGTTTTTTATGTCAAAAATATCATTGAAATTTGATTCTAAGATGTTTTCAACTTTTTCAGGAGATAAACTATATATTTCACATATTTTCTTTTCGATTATATTTAAATTCAAAGGTTCATTTATGGTTCCCCTCAATGGTGCTGGAGATAAATAAGGTGAATCGGTTTCTAAAAGAATGTTTTCTATGTTGATTTTAGATAAGGTTTGCGGCAAATTAGAATTTTTAAATGTTACTACTCCACCTATTCCTAATTTGAATCCCAGTTTTATAAATTCTGTTGCTGTTTCAATACTGCCAGAAAAACAATGAATTATTCCTTTATTATGATGTCGTTTTAATATCTTAAGTAAATCGTCAGTAGCATTACGATTGTGAATTATTACTGGTAAATTATTATTTTCTGCTAAAGTTAAAAAGTAATCTAATAATTTAATTTGTTCTTCTTTGTTTTGGTCATTATGATAATAGTCTAAACCTATTTCTCCGATAGCAATTATACCTTTAGTATTGATGTTTTGGGTAATATAATCTAATTCTTTATCTAAATTTAAACTTATATTATCAGGATGAATTCCTAAGGCTCCATAAACATTTTGATTATTTATGAGTTTTAAAACTTCTTCGTTACTTATTTGATTGTATCCATTTATAATTATTCTTTTTATATTCGAAGATGACAAATTATTAATTATTGATTGAGGATTATAATATTCTGTAGAAAGAATATGACAATGTGTATCTGTTAACATTTAACATCACCTAATTTTAGTATAAATTAAAAAGCATCTTATAACAAGATACTTTTATTTAGTTTCTATTCTGGCAAATAATACTTCTGGAGAGTTTACTTTTACTCCTGGTAATAATTTGCCATATGTTAAATCATCGAATGTAGTAAATTCAGTATTAATTTGTTTTAAGGCTTTTTTAGCAGATGTTGGAATATATGCCTTTAATAATATAGAAGAAATTCTTAATCCTTCTAATAGATTGTATAACACGGTTCCTAATCTTTCTTTTTTTGTTTCATCTTTTGCTAGGGTCCAAGGTGTTGTATCATCAATGTATTTATTACATTTTGATAGTAAATCCATTATTTCAATAATTGCTTCATTTACTTTTAATTCATTCATTTTTCTAGTTACGATTTTTGGTAATTTATTAATTGAATTTATTAAATCTTCATCGATTTTTTCTGGTTTACTATTTGGTTGAACTACACCATCAAAATATTTATTTAACATTGAGATTGTTCTATTTAGTAGATTACCATAGTTATTAGCTAAATCAGAGTTGGTTCTAGCTATTAATAATTCTTCAGAAAAGTTACCATCGTTTCCAAAAGGAACTTCTCTTAAAGCATAGTATCTTACTGCATCTACCCCATAATCTTCAATATATTCTCTTGGATCTTTATAGTTTCCTAAGGATTTAGAGATTTTGCCGCCATTAATAATTAACCATCCATGACCAAATACTTTTTTAGGTAATTCTAATCCTAGTGCCATTAAAAGACATGGCCAAATAATAGTGTGAAATCTGATTATTTCTTTTCCTACTAAGTGTAAATCTGCTGGCCAATATTTTTTGAACTTGGTATCATCGTCACTCATGTATCCTAGTGATGTAATATAGTTAGTTAAAGCATCAATCCAAACATAAACTACATGATTAGGGTCAAAATCTACTGGTATACCCCATTTGAATGAAGTTCTTGAAACACATAAATCTTCTAAACCCGGCTTAATAAAGTTATTTATCATTTCATTTTTTCTAGATGTTGGTTGAATAAAATCTGGATGTTGTTCTAGGAAGTTTTCTAAGTTTTGTTGGTATTTTGATAGTTTAAAGAAATATGCTTCTTCTGAAACTTCTTTTACTTCTCTACCACAATCAGGACACATACCATCTACAAGTTGGGTTTCAGTCCAGAAAGATTCACAAGGAGTACAATATAATCCTTTATATTCACCTTTATAGATATCGCCTTGATCATATAATTTTTTAAATATTTTTTGAACAGCGGCTTTATGATCTTTGTCTGTTGTTCTGATGAAATAATCATAACTAATTCCTAAAGATTTCCATAATTCTTTTGCATTGTCAACTATTTCATCTACATATTCTTTAGGTGTCTTACCAGCTTCTTTTGCCTTTAATTCAATCTTTTGACCATGTTCATCTGTTCCTGTTTGAAAAAAGACATCATATCCTTCTAATCTTTTGAATCTTGCTATGGCATCGGCAATTATTGTTGTATAGCAATGACCAATATGAAAATTAGCACTTGGATAATAAATTGGGGTTGTTAAATAATATTTTTTCTTTTCCATTTTGTTTTTCCTTTCTAATAAAAAAAATTCATAAACTAAAGGACGACCTTAATGCCGTGGTACCACCTTAATTCATGAATTTCATGCACTTATATCTTAACGCGATTATTACGTTTGAACTCCAGAACCATGTTCATTATAAATAAATAATTCTCTTTCACCAAGCAAGAACTCTCTTTGTATTTACTAAATAATTACTCTTTCCTTCTTCGTTCAATATAGTTCATTCTAACATAATATGTTGATTTTATCAAGAATAATCAAAATAAGAAGATATTATTCGAGAAATTAATTTAAGAAATTTTTGATTTTCATCATTATTGTCTATATATATTTTAACTTTGCCAATTTCAATTGAATTCATTATTATTTCATTTTCAATAAAATGATTACTTGGACTTATAGAAATAATCGTTTTGTTTCGATCAGTTATTTCTATTCCGTACTTATATATTTCATTTATATATTCCGCGATTGACTTGATGTAATTGTAATAATTTTCTAAATATGAATATTTAGATATAAGTATTTTTGAATCGTCGGAAGTAATCATTATATTTTCATTTTCTTGTATTTTTAACTTGTGTCTTACTTCTTTAGGAATTACTATTCTTCCTAATTCATCTATTTTTCTTATATAATTATTTGTTTTCACATATACCACTAAATATAGTGTGGAAAATAATTTTCTTTTTATTCCATATCAGATATGATTTCTTGTAAAAGATCAACTAAATAATAGATGTAATGTTTTTCTAAGTTAATTATTGGCAAATTAATAATTATTCTTTTTGCCATGTATTTTAGTTTAAATTTTGGATTAATATTATATAATTTTAAGAATAATTTTTCTCCATTGATTTTTGAAGATATATCTTCTGGTAATGAAAATTCTATGTAAGTTTTGGTTTGTATAATATTCTTAATTTTTAATTGAAAAGCTAATTTTTCGAACCATTCTTCGTACATATATATTTCAAGTTTATCATTGATTTTACCAAATCTGTCTTCTATTTCAGCTTTAATTTTGGTTAATGTTGTATAGTCTTTTATTGAGTTTATTAACTGATGTATTTCTATTCTTACGCTTTCATCAGATACGTATGTTTCATCAATGTGGGTATCAATATCTATAAGTGATGTATCGTTTTCGTCTTCTACTTTAGGAATTCCTTTTATTTCATTTAAAGTTTCTTCAATCATTTTTGTATAAAGTTCTATTCCAACTGAATCAATAAATCCGGCTTGTTCACTACCTAAAAGATCACCTGCTCCTCTAATTGATAAATCTCTCATGGCTATTTTATAGCCACTACCTAACTCGGTAAACTCTTTTATAGCATTTAATCTTTTAACAGCTATTTCATTAAGTATCTTGGAATTATTGTATGTTAGATATGCATAGGCAATTTTATTAGTTCTTCCAACTCTACCTCTTAATTGGTATAACTGACTCAATCCATAATTTTGAGCATCAATTATAATTAATGTATTTACGTTAGATATATCTATACCTGTTTCTATAATTGTTGTACATACTAAAATATCATATTTTTTATCAATAAAATCTTCAATTATTTTTTCTAATTCTTGTTTACTCATTTGACCATGAGCATAGCAAATTTTGGCATCGGGTACTAATTTTGACAATTTTGATGCTTCTTGTTCTATTTTAGATACATTATTATATAAATAAAACACTTGTCCATTTCTGGATAATTCTTTGTATATTGCTTCTTTAATTAATTCATTATTTTGTTCAACAACATAGGTTTGAACTGGATAACGGTCTTCTGGTGCTGTATCTAATATAGATAGATCTTTTAAACCTGACATTGCCATTTTAAGTGTTCTTGGAATAGGTGTTGCTGATAATGTTAAGACATTTACGTTTTTACTAATTTCTTTGATTTTTTCTTTTTGGGTCACACCAAATCTCTGTTCTTCATCGACAACTAATAATCCTAATTTTTTATATTCGATTTTTTCATTAAATAATTTATGAGTTCCGAAGATTAAATCTATTTTACCATCTTTAAGATCATTTACAATTTTGTTAAATTCTTTGGCTGTGGTAAATCTATTTGTTATCGCAATATTTATTGGAAAATCTTTAAATCTTTTTAGAGCATTGCTGTATTGTTGTTTTGATAAAATTGTTGTTGGACAAAGATACGCAACTTGGTAACCATTCATTATTGTATTAAATATTGCTCTAAATGCTACTTCAGTTTTACCAAATCCTACATCTCCACATAATAGTCTATCCATTGGTTTGTCGGATTTTAAATCATTAAGAATATCATCAATACATCTCAATTGATCACGGGTTTCGGTATATTCAAACTTATCGGCAAAAATTAAATCTTCAGGATATTGAATATATTTTGGACTTTTTAGTTTTGAACGTTCCGCATATAATTTTAACAATTCTTCAGATATATCTTTAATTTTTGATTTAACTGCTCTTTTTGTTTTTTCCCAAGAAGTAGAATTTAAGTGATTAATTTTAGGAGCAGTACTTCCGGCATCTGAATATTTATATATTGTATTTATCTTTTCTACCGGAATATATACTTTATCATTTCCAGCATATTTGATTAAAATATAGTCTTTTTCGAAAGAATTTTTATTTAATGTAATTACTCCGCCATAGATACCAATACCATGGGCAGCATGAACAACATAATCTCCAATTTTAATATCATTAAAATCTTTTATTTTACGGCCAATTTTAACGGGATTATGATATCTGACGTTGGCTTCATTGTTTGAATCGATGTCATAATCTGTGATAACGATATATTTATCAACAATAAATCCCTGATTTATTCTTTCATTTATAAAATATAGTTTATTTGCTTCATACGTTGTTCCAGTTGAAAAATTAAAAATTTTCTTTAAATATTCTTTTAAATTTTTATTTTGAATAGCAAACAGTGTAGATTTTTGAGAATCGCGATGAGAAATAAAAAATTCCAAATTTTCAAAATTTGATTTGAAATTATCTATAGTTTGAGATTTAACATCTAAATAACCTGAAATATTAAATGACGCTAAATTAACTTCGTTTTTAATGTTGAATTCTGACAAGCTATACATATATTTGTAATTAGAATCAATTTCTTTTTCTACTTTATAATTAAAGATTTGTTCTTCTAATTCTTGATTAGCTTTTTCAATTAATTCAGGATTAATTTTAATAACAGTTGGATCGTCTAATAGATTGTATAAAGAAGTATTGTCGTTTGATAAAATTTCTTTATATGGTAAAATTTGAATATTTGTAATTTCTTTAATTGTAAGCTGACTTTCGGCATCAAATTCTTTTATTTTTTCGATATCATTGCCAAATAATTCAATTCTGATTGGATTTTCACAATTATACGGAAATAAATCAATAACAAATCCTCTTACAGAATATTCACCTGATGATGTTACAATAGATGTTTTTGTATAACCGAATTGATAAAGTAATTCTTCTAAATTTTCTCTATTTACAGTTGTATTTGATTTTAAATCTATCTTTAATTTATCGATACTTTTAGAATTAGGTACAAAACGTAAAAAACCAGTTAAATTGGCAATTATTATTTTTTGCCCTGGTTCATTTATTTTATTTAAGGTTTCTAAACGTTTAATCTTTAAATCTGGAGATACAGCAATAGCAACTGATGTTAAAAATTCATCCATTGGAAAAAGGAAGACATTGTCTTTATATGTCTTCAAATTATTATAATATTTAGTGGCTTCAAAAAGTGAACTTGTTAAAACAACTATGTTATTATTTGATTTATTGCTTAAATAATTTATATATAGTGTCTTTAATTCGTCAGTTAATCCACTAATATTATTTGTTTTAAATTGATCAAAAATGTTTGATAAAAATTTCATTTTAATTATACCTATTCATTAATGTTTCTATTTTAGTATTATTTATAAAGTCAGTAATTATTTGGTTGTACGTATTCATATTATTTTTTAATATTTCTAAATCTGATTTAGGAAATTTACCAAGAACAAATTCTATTGTGTCATTTGTAGGTTTAGAAATACCAATTTTCAATCTCAAGAATTCATCTGTTTTGATATTTTTAATAATATCTTTAATACCATTATGACCACCGGCAGAACTTTTAAGTTTTAATCTTACTTTACCAATATCTAAATCCATATCATCTTGAATAACTAATAAATCTTTTGTGTCTATTTTATAATAATTTAGATAATATTGGACAGCTTGACCAGATAAATTCATATAAGTTGTTGGTTTAATAAATAATACGTTTTCATTATTAATTGTCAGTTTTAATACATATGCTAATGATTCTTTTTTCCAATTATCACTATTTACAAAGTTATCTATAATCATATAACCAATGTTGTGTCTTGTATTTTCATATTTTTTTCCAGGATTACCTAATCCAACTATTAATTTCATATTACTATTCACCTCTGTAATTTTTTGTTAATAATGGTGGTAAGATTTTTAAATCATCTTTACCATTTTTCATTGCTTCTACTAATATTATAGAACAATTTTTATCAAAGTCATCATAAGCACATTCAATTCTTTTAATTCCAAAATTATATTTTTTTAAATAATTCACTAATTCTATAAATCGATCAGGTCGATATACTATGTTTAATTTTCCTTTTGGTTTCAATAATTTTGAAGAAATCTCAATTATCTCTTCTAAGGTGATTTTAATTTCGTGTCTTGCAATTGATTTAATAATATTATCATTTATATTAGATGTCTCATTATATTTAAAATATGGAGGATTGCAAGTTATAATGTCAAAAGTTGATGGAGAAAAATAATTTTGCCAATTTTTAATATCATCGTTTATTAAAGAAATATTTGTTATATTATTTATATTTATGGATTCTTTAGCTAGATTGTATACTTCATTTTGAATTTCAACACAAGAAATTGATGAAATCTTTTTTGATAAAATAATTGGTAACGGAGCATTGCCCGTACATAAATCTAATAATTTTTTATCAGTATAGTTTATATTTACAAAATCTGCTAATAAAATAGAGTCTAAAGAAAACTTAAAAAAAGATGGATTTTGTACAATTTTATATCCATAATCTAATAAATCATTAACAACATTCGGTTCCATCTTGATTAAATTCCTTTAATTCATCGTCGACTTGTAAAGTGTATGTTCCTTTTAAAATGTTTAAGGAAACAACTTTATATGTTTTACCATTATATTCTTTTTGTGAACCAACTGATGGTAATTCTTTCTTGCAACAACTATATGTTTCGTCTTCATAAGAAAGACAGCAAAGTAATCTTCCACATGATCCATTTATTTTTGATGGATTAAGTGCTATATTTTGATTTTTTGCCATATTAATAGTTATTGTTTCTAATTTATTTAAAAATGAATTGCAACATAATGGTCTTCCACATGGACCAAGTCCACCAATTTCTTTAGCTTTATCTCTTACACCAATTTGATGAAGATCAATTCTTGCTTTATACTTAGCGGCTAGTAGTTTAACTAATTCTCTAAAGTCAATTCTTTCATCCGCTATAAAATTTATTATTAATTGTTTATGATCAAATGTAAATGATGCTTCTACAAATTGCATTTCTAGATCAAGTGAGTCAGACATTTTTTTTGCTTCTACTAGTACTTCTTTTGCTTCTTTTAAAGATTTAAGATACTTTTTATAATCTTCATTACTAGCTTTTCGAAGAATATTCTTTTGTGGTGTTTCTTTACTTTCAAGTTCAATAAAGGCAACTTTGCCAAATTGTTCTCCTTTTTCTGTTTCGACAATTACGTAATCATTTATATTTATTTCAATATTATTTTTATTAAAATAATAATTTTTGCCGTTTTCTTTAAATATAATTCCACATACTTCCATGTCTATTTCCTCATTTCTATAATCAATTTATCTATGCACATTTCGACATTTGTATTTGCATTTAATTTCTTAATTATATCGTCTATTAGTTTATAATATTTAGTAATTAAAAGGTAATTACTTTGATTTATATTTTTATCTAAAACTATTTTTATTTCAGATAATTTATTTATTAGTTCAATTTTATCATATTTTAAAAAGTTTTGCTTTAATAAAATTGCCGTGTAATTATCACACTTTTGCAATTTATAAAATGTGTCAATTAAATCATTGGTTTCAGTTCGTAATGATGTGTCATAAATATTTTCAAATAATTCGCAACGACTTTTAATCGTATCCATAATGGAATTTATACTATCAGTGATTAAAAATCCAATAACGTTGCTTGAAGGTTCCTCCAAAATTTTTAATAATTTATTGGCTGAGACTTGGTTCATTTTTTCTGCATTGATGATGAAATATATTTTGTATGTATAATTAATAATTTTTGTAATTATAAAATTTTGAATATCTAAAATTTTGTTTTTATCGATATTGTTATTTTCCGGTCTAACTACTAGTGTTGATAAATTGTTTTCCAATGAAGATGGCGCTATTGTTTGGGTTTCTTTAAAAATTTCATATATATTGTTCATTGTCTGTTCACAATTATTTGTTTCAATCAAAAAAGCATGAGAAAGATTTTTCTCATTTATTCCAGATAATATAAATTGTTTTAATTTTTCATTCATATTTACCTCTTCATAGTAAGAAGAAGAAAGACAACGCTAATAATATTAGACCTGGGAATCCTAATAAAGTTACAATAATAACTGTATAATAATTTATTGGAACAAATATATTAAAACCCTTTAATAATAAATCGAGACCATAAATTATTAAAAATGCAAATGTTACTCTTTTTATTAACCATAATATAATTTTTTTTATCATAGTAAATTATATTATCTAATAATTATTTTATGCAATATTCTTTCTATCTTCAAAAGCTCTTTCAAGTGTTAGAGAATCAAGATAATCCAATTCTGTTCCTACTGGTAATCCATATGATAATCTAGAAACTTTTACACTTGTTTTATCTTCTAATACTTTTTTAATATATTGTGTTGTTGTTTCGCCTTCAATAGTTGGTTTTAATGCTATAACTAATTCTATCTGATCATCTGAATTTTTACATCTTTTTATTAATGATGGAATATTAATATCATTTGGAGATATTCCATCAATTGGTGAAATTAAACCGTTTAATACATGGTATACACCATTATATTTACCCATTTTTTCAAAAGCAAATATACTTTTATAATCTTCGACAATACAGATTAAATTTTTATTTCTATAATCATTATCACAAATATTGCAAATCTTTTCTGATGTTAAGTTGCCACATATTTCACATTGATGAAGATTTTTCTTTGCTGATATCATTGTGTTTGAAAATAAATTTATATCTTCTTCTGAATAATCTAGTAATGATAAAGCGAGTCTTTCAGCGGTTTTTTCACCGATTCCAGGTAGTTTTTTAAAATATTCTATTAATTCTTCTAATAATTTTGGGTATATCATACTACATCAAACCATTTAAGCCTTTAGCAAATGCACCTAATTTTGCTTCAGTTTCAGCGTTAATTTTCTTGTTGGCATCATTAAAAGCAATTTTTATCATGTCTTCAAGAGCGTCAAAATCATCAGCATCTTTAATAACATCACGATTTATTTCTAATTTAACAATGTCTTTTTTTCCATTCAATACTACAGTAAATCCTTCAGATTTTCCTTCAAATTCTGTATTATTAATTTCTTCTTGTTTTTTTTGGATGTCACGTTGCATTCTTTGCGCTTGTGCCATTAAATTTTGCATATTCATATTTCATTCTCCTTTAATTAACTTCTATTATATCATTTTCAAATATATCAAATGCTTCATTTATACCATTATGATTATTTATTATTGTTTCTTCATCGATATATTTATATTCTTTTGTATTTTTGTTTTTTATATAATTTAATTTTTCTTCAGTCCATTTTTCTTGATCTAGACATATAAATTTATATTTACTTTTATTTTTTTTGTTAAATTCTTTTTCAATTTCATGAAGGTTTTCATTAAAAATTATCGTTCCAGATTTTGATAAATTTGAAAAAATAACGTTTTTGGAAGAAGCAACTTCAATAGATGCATCTTCGATAATTGATAATAATTCTATTTTATTGTCAAGTTCAATTTTTTTCTTGAAATCATCCCAATTTTTTAAAAATTCTTGTTTTGATTCCTTACTAGCTTCTGCAAAAGCATTATTGATTCGGATTGCTTGTAAATTTAATAAATCTGTTGAATTTTCAGGCTCTGATTCTATTTTTTCATTTTCATCTGAATTTTGACTTTTTTCTTCTTTTTTTATTATTTCTTGAGTAGGTTGGTTATTGTTACTATCAATTAATTCTGGTGATAAAGTTTCAGTTGTATTTTTATTTGGAAAGTAACTTAGTAAAATGATTTTAATTAAAATCAAACCATCTTTTTTGTTATAACAATTAACTATTTCATTAGCTAATTTTTTTAAATTTTCTAGAGAAATAAAGGAATGATTTCCATTTTTAATTTTTATTTCTTCTAAATAAATTTGATTTAAAATCTTATTGATTAGAATGTTTGTATCTAGTCCTCTGTTTAAATAGTCATTAAAATAAGTATTAAATTCTTCTATTTTATTTTCATTTAATAACTCAAAAATGCGTGAAATATCTTGTAAACTAATAACTCCAAATGTTTGTTGAATTAAATCAACTGTTATTTTTTGTTTTTCTTTTGATAGCTGATCTAATACACTTAAAGCATCTCTCATTCCGCCATCTGCTAATTCTGCTATGTATTTAAGGGCATCTTCTTCTATTTCTATATTTTCTTCTTTTGATATTTTTTCTAAATTTTGATAAATAACTTGGGTATTAATTCGTTGAAAATTAAATCTTTGACATCTAGATAATATTGTAATTGGCACTTTTTGTATTTCTGTAGTAGCCAATATAAATATAACATGCTTTGGAGGTTCTTCTAATATTTTTAAAAATGCATTCCAAGCACTTTGTGATAGCATGTGTACCTCATCTATAATATATATTTTATATTTACTAAATGTTGGTAGTATTTTAGCATTGTTTCTTAATTCTCTTATTTCGTCAACACCATTGTTTGATGCGGCATCTATTTCTATAATATCTGCTGATTGTTCATAATTATTACAAGCTGGACAATTGTTACATGGAATACCATCAATGGGATTTTCACAATTAATAGTCTTTGCGAATAGCTTAGCAGTACTGGTTTTTCCTGTTCCACGTGGGCCTGAAAATAAATATGCATGAGCTATTTGATTGTTTTTTATTGATTCAATTAGTAGTTTTTTTATGTTATCTTGACCATATAAACTATTAAAATCTTGTGGTCTATATTTTCTATAAAGTACTTTATATGCCATGATTTCCTCCTGTTTTAATTATAACATAATACTTACTTATTATCTTTTATTTTCCCAAAATTTTTCAATTATTTTTTTATATTTATCTATAGAATTTTCATTACTTTTTTCTTCGATTTGAAAAAAGTTAGTCTTATTGTATATTTTTTTAGATTTTAAACGTGGAACTAAATAAAATACCTTGTCAATCCTGCTTTCTTTTATAACGTTTTTACACATTTCACACGGTTCAATTGTTACATATAGCGTACATTTGTTCAATCTCCAATTTTTTAATTTTTGATTTGCTTTTGTAATTACTTTAATTTCAGCGTGATCAATAGTTTTATTACTATGTTTTCTAGTATTATGTGCTTTGGCAATTATTTTATCGTTATGTACAATGATTGCTGCCACAGGTACTTCATCTTTTTTTAATGACTTATAAGATAGTTTTATTAATTCATCTATATATTGTTCCATTTTACTCCTTAAAAAAAGCGCACATACATAGAGGCAAATATGGCTGCTTTCTTCCGAATCTGACCAGGTTATTGCATTTGTATTGCGCATATATAATATAGCATATTTTAATTACAGATTTCAATAATTGGATGTTTACTAATTTTAAAAATTTGTATTTTTTATTTTTTGTTAATGTTTCACGTGAAACATATGTGGATTTCTTTTTTTGTAATTAAGTACTTATATAACTAAGTAATATTTTATAGGTTAATTAATAATAATTTTTCGATTGTAATGTATGGTATACGATGTTTCACGTGAAACATTGTTGACAACTTTAGTATTAAATTTGACATAAGTTATATAAATTAAGTATGCTTATTTAGTTTTCTGCAAATTAATTTCAATAATTTGCTCTTGTAGGCAAAAAATTATATGTTTCACGTGAAACATGTGTGAAAATAATTACTAATATATAAAATTTGTAAATGTTTATTTATTTTTTACTTAAAATTATTTCCCGGGAAATAATTTTGTGTATATGTTTCACGTGAAACATATACTATTATTAATAACTTTTCAGTTTTTATAATAATATTGATGAACTAACGCTATTTTAAATAATTTAATAGCTTTGCAAATTAATTTCAATAATTTGCATTAGTAATTTAACTTATGTTTCACGTGAAACATTGTGGATATCTGGTTTTTTCTATTTTTTTATTCAGATTTGGTTTTTCTGCATATTAATTTCAATAATTTGTTTGTTTTAGTTGCAGATATGTTTCACGTGAAACATATCTGCAACTAAAAAAGTAGCTTTTATGCTACCTCTTCGATTTCTTCTGATTCGTTTAGTACTAAACTAATTGTTGATACTATTTGATTATCTTTTAAATTAATTAATCTTGTACCTTGAGTTACTCGACCTAATTGCGAAATTTGATCCAAAGGTATTCTTATAATTATTCCGTTATTAGTTATGATCATTAAGTCATTATTTTCTTCAAATCGTTTAATTGCAGCAATATTTCCGTTCTTTTCAGTAATATTTAATGCTTTTACGCCTTTACTACCACGTTTAGTCTTGCGGTACTCACTGATATGTGTTTTTTTACCATAGCCTTTTTCAGTGACAATAATAATGTTGTCGTCTGCTTTTGCTGTTTCTAAACCTACACATTTTCCATTTTCTAAGCTAATTCCTTTAACACCGCTTGCAGTACGTCCCATTACTCTAACTTCTTCTTCATTAAATACTGCAATTCTTCCCGTAGATGATGCCATTATAGCATCGCATTCACCATCAGTCTTTTTAACTCCGATTAATTCATCATTTTCTTTTAAACTAATGCAAAGTTTTCCACTCTTTCTAATATTATCAAATTCTGCGATTCTGGTACGTTTTACTAGACCACTCTTTGTAGCAAATAATAAATATTTGCTATCATCTGATGGAGAATAACTTAACATTGATGTAATATGTTCATCCTTGTCAATTTGAAGTAAGTTAATAATTGGTATTCCTTTTGATGTTCTACCAAATTCAGGAATTTCATATCCTTTTACTCTATAAACCTTACCTTTATTCGTAAAGAATGTTAAATAATCATGTGTATTTAAATTTAGCAAGTATTCAACAAAATCTTCTTCATTGGTTGACATTCCCTTTACACCTACACCACCTCTATTTTGAAGTTTGTAGTTATCAACATTATTTCTCTTAATATATCCTTTATTTGTTAATGAAACTATTATGTTTTCTTGTGGGATAAGGGATTCATCTTCTATAAAGTCAATTGCTGTCATATCTATTGTTGTTCTACGATCATCAGAATATTTATTTTTTATTTCTGTTAACTCATCTTTAATTATTTGTAATACTCTTGCCTCACTAGCTAAAATATCTTTTAAATCAGCTATTATTTTTAATAATGCTGCTAATTCTTCATCAATTTTGCTTCTTTCTAAGCCGGTTAATCGTCTTAATTTTAATTCTAAGATACTTTCAGCTTGAATTAATGATAAGTTAAATCTTTCTATTAATGTATTTTTAGCAATTTCATCAGTTTCAGCATTTTTAATTATTCTAATTACTTCATCGATATTATCTAAAGCAATTTTATATCCCTCTAAAATATGAACTCTATTTTCAGATTTATTTAAATCAAATCTAGTTCTTCTGATTATTACTTCTTTTTGATAATCAATATATTTAGATATAATGTCTTTTAAAGGTAATGTTTTTGGTGTTAATCCATCTAACATTAAGAACATTATACTGAAATTTGTTTGAAACTGAGTATGTTTATATAATTGATTTAATATTACTTGTGGATTTGCATCTTTTTTTAGTGTTATTGTAATTGTTAATCCATTTTTTAAATCTGTATGATAATCTGAGATACCATCTATTGTCTTATTATGAACTAATTCAGCAACTTTTTCTTGTAATTCTTTAGTATTTACACCATAAGGAACTTCAGTAATAACAATATTATTATGGCCTTTTACTTCTTCGATTCTTGCCTTACTTCTAATTGTTATTGTTCCTTTTCCAGTTTCATATGCTTGTTTAATTCCTGAATTTCCAAGGATTATACCGCCAGTTGGAAAATCTGGGCCTTTGATAAATTTCATTAATCCAATAGTATCAATATCTGGATTATCTATATAAGCTATACATCCATCTATTACTTCTCCTAGGTTATGTGGAGGAATATTAGTTGCCATACCTACGGCAATACCCATGGTACCATTTACTAATATATTGGGAAATCTTGATGGTAAAACTCTTGGTTCTTTAGTGGAATCATCAAAGTTTGGATCAAAATCTACAGTATTTTTATTAATATCTCTTAACATTTCAAGGGATATTTTTGATAATCTACCTTCTGTATAACGATATGCAGCTGCTGAGTCACCTTCAATTGTACCGAAGTTTCCGTGTCCATCAACTAGCATATATCTTTCTGCAAATTTTTGAGCTAATCTTACCATTGCATCATAAATTGATGAGTCTCCATGTGGATGATAATGTCCCATTACGTATCCGACTGTTGTTGCAGATTTTCTATGTGGTTTATCTGGAGTATATCCACATTCATACATAGACCATAAAATACGGCGATGTACTGGCTTTAAACCATCTCTTAGGTCTGGTAATGCACGGGAAGCAATTACGCTTACAGAATAGTCTAAAAATGATGATTTTACTTCTTCTACAATATTATTTTCTGTTATTTTATCTTTTCCAGTTAATTCAGTATCAATTAAAGAATATTCTTCATCAAATTCTTCTTCAGTATTATCAATATTTTCATCAATAATCTCAGGATTTTTATTGCTATCTAACTCTGGATTGTTAATAATATTATTTTTTTCTTCTTCTGTCATCGTTTACCTCCTAAATATCAAGATTTTGTGTAAATCCAGCATTAGCTTCGATAAATTTTCTTCTTGGCTCTACTTCTTCTCCCATTAATTGTGAGAATACTTCATCTGCTGCTATACAATCATCTACAGTAATTCTTCTTAAAACTCTTTTATTTATATCCATTGTTGTTTCATTTAATTCATCTGGGTCCATTTCACCTAAACCTTTATTTCTAGTTATTTCAACTCTAGAACGTATATTTTCTGGTAAACTTGATATATATTTTTCTCTTTCTTCTTCAGTAAGAACATATTTTCTTGTTTTACCATGAGTTATTCTATATAAAGGTGGTTGTGCTGCATAAACATGTCCTTGTTGAACAATTGGTTTAAATAAGCGATAAAATAATGTTAATAATAATACTCTAATATGAGCACCATCGACATCGGCATCGGTCATAATTATAATTTTGTTATATCTTAATTTAGAAATATCAAATTCTTGTCCTATTCCAGTACCAAATGCAGTGATAATAGAACGTATTTCTTCATTACTTAAGGCACGATCTAATCTATTTTTTTCAACATTTAATATTTTACCTTTTAATGGAAGAATAGCTTGAGTCATTGCGTCTCTACCTTCTTTAGCAGAGCCACCGGCTGAATCTCCCTCGACTATAAATATTTCGGTTTCTAATGGATCTTTACTTTTACAATCAGATAATTTACCAAATGTATTTATTCTTTGTAAATCGCCTTTTCTTTCTATTTCTCTAGCTTTTTTAGCGGCATTTCTTGCACGAGAAGCAAGTAAAGCTTTATCGATGATAATTTTAGCATCACTTGGATTTTCCATTAAGAATCTATCGAATCCTTTAGAGAATACACTATCAGCTAGTTTTCTAACTTCTGAATTACCTAATCTACCTTTGGTTTGTCCTTCAAATTGTGGATTTGGATGTTTACAAGAGATAATCATTGTTAAACCTTCTTTAACGTCATCTCCTGTTAATGATTCATCTTTTTCTTTTAATATATTATTTTTGCGGGCATAATTATTAATAATTCTTGTTAATGCTCTTCTTACACCCTCTTCATGAGTTCCACCATCGTGGGTATTAATGTTATTAACAAATGAATAAATATTATCTGTATAACCATTATTGTATTGCATTGCAACTTCAAAGAAAATACCATCTTCTGTGCCTTCTACATGTATAATATCATCATGAATAGGTGTTTTATTTTGATTTAAATATTTTACATATTCCTTTATTCCACCTTCATATAAGAATGTTTCACCTGTAGTATCTTCTTCGTCACGATCATCTCTTAGAGTTAATCTTAAGCCTTTATTTAAAAAGGCTAATTCTCTAATACGAACTCTTAAAGTATCATAATCATAGATTTCTGTATCAAATATTTCTGGATCCGGTTTAAATGTTACAGTTGTTCCAGTTCTATTTTCTTCACATGTACCTATTTCAGTTAATTTTTGAACAGTTATCTTTATAAACAGTAACATTAACCCATTTTGATAATGCGTTAACTACTGAAGCACCTACTCCGTGAAGACCACCTGATACTTTATATCCGCCGCCACCGAATTTACCTCCAGCATGTAGTACTGTGTATACTGTTTCTACTGTGGAAATACCTGTTTTTGGATGAATTCCAACTGGAATACCTCTACCATCGTCTTTGACAGTTACAGAATTGTCTTTGTTAATAATTATTTCTATATTATTACAATAACCAGCTAAAGCTTCATCTATAGAGTTATCTACAATTTCCCATACTAGATGATGTAAGCCTTTAACATCAGTAGTACCAATGTACATACCAGGACGTTTTCTTACGGCTTCAAGACCTTCTAAAACCTGAATATCACTTTCTGAATAATGTTCTTTTTGTTCATTCATATTTCTTTACCTCTACTTTCTTGTTGGATATTTTTATTACACTACAATCTTTTAAAAGTTTTTTATTCAATATCAGTTGTAGTTATAAATATTTGAAAACTTTTTTTAAAATTACCAATTAAGGTATTAATTTTTTTATTATCTAATTCACTAAATAAATCATCTAAAATTAAAATTGGAGTTTTACCAGTATTGTTAATACAATATTTTATTTCTGCTAATTTAAATGATATAATGGCATTTTTTTGTTCTCCTTCAGATAAATAATTTTTTGCTTCTTTGCCATTTTCTAGTTCAAAGATAAAATCATCTAAGTGTATTCCAACGTGGGTCATACCATAATTTAAATCTCTTTTAAAACTTCTAGTGTATTCTTTTATTAAATCATCCTTGGTTTTATCATTATAATGAGATACATAATTAATTTTAAGATTTGATTTTTTTACTGATTTATAAAATATTGGTTCTAAATATTCATTTATTTCATCAATATATTGTTTTCTGATATGATTTATTTTTAATCCGATATCAATTAATTTATCCGTCATTATATCTAAATAATCTTTTGGTATAGTACTGTTAATAAGCATCGATTTTAAATACATATTACGTTGTTTCATGATTTTGTTGTAAATACTTAATAATTTTAAATATTCATTATTAAATTCTGATAACTCCATATTTATTAGTTTACGATGAGTACTAGGATTGTCTTTAATCAATTTTGAGTCTTCTCTATTAAATAACACAACATTTAATTTAGATATATAATCACTAATTTTAGTTACTGATGAATTATCAATTTTAATATTTTTACCATTTTTGTTAATGACAATTTTATAATTATTATAAATTTTATCTTTAATTCTTCCTTCAATAACGGCAAATTCGTTATTATCTTTAATTAAATTTTGATCATCATTAGTTCTAAATGATTTTGTTAAAGCTAAATAATAGATTGCTTCAACTATATTTGTTTTTCCGACTCCATTGTTACCTATTATAATATTTTTATAATCTGAAAAATTTAAATCTAATTTATCATATGAACGAAAATTTGTAAGTTTTAGATTAGTGATTTTCATTTTAAACCCTCTTTTAAAGTCATATATTAATAAAATAGGTATATCTGTGTCCCTATACCTATTTAATTATATCATAAAATAAACTATGTTTAAACAATTATTTGCCCTTTTTTCGGTTTTTAAAAGCTGTTTCTAATGATAAAGATTTTAAATATTGATTTTGAATAATTCTATATGAAGAATCTATTTCTATACATTCATTATTTAAAAATTCGATTATGCTTTTTTCGGATTTAGAATGAACTTTTTTGATGTTATTTACGTTGATCCACGCACAATCTTTTAGTCTTGGTGAACAAGTTGGAAAAAATATAATACTTTTATCTTCTTCAACTATAATTGGCGCTTTATAGTTAAAACCAGTTAATGAATATGTGCCTTGAATTCGTCCAGAAATACTACTTCCGTAATATTTACAGTTAGAATCCATTATTTTTAGGATTTTTTCATCAACAATAAAACATTCATGGTCTTCATAAATTACAGTTTTCTTTTTTCCAATTGGTATTAATGCAAGCGTATTTTTGTTAATTTCATAATCTTTCATAACTTCACCCCCTGTTGGGATACAATTAAAACACTTTTTTTTGTCGAAATTTGTCGAATTTTGTCGAAAAATATGATTTTTTGCAAAAAAAAATGAGTTTTTGGCTCATTTTAATATGTTTTGATAGGTAAAATTAATTGAATTAGTGTTTCATCTTTAGCAGATTTTAAAATTATTGGACTTGAATCATTATTCAAGAAGATAATTAATTCTTCATCTTCAAAAGTTTTTAAAGCGTCAATCATATATTTTGAACTAAATGATATTGAAATGTCTTGTTCATTTGATTTATTTATTAAAATACTTTCTTCTGATTTACCAATTTCACTAGCATAAGAAGAAATTAATAATTCTGTGTTATTTGTTTCCATTTTAATGATATTTTTATCTTTATTTTGTGTTAATAAAGCTGCTCTATCTATAGCATTGTAATAATCATTTAATGATGTTGTTATAACAAATTCAAATTTTGTTGGGATTAAATTGTTAGTATTTGGATAACTACCACTTAATAAACTAGATTGGAAGATATAATTCATATATTTAAATACTATTTTGTTATTAAATACATGGATTTCCACATCAGATTCATCTGTGATTAATTTATCTAATTCATTAATATTTTTTCCTGGAATTACAATATCGCGTGAATCATATGCATTATCTAATGTAATTGTTTTTTTAGCTAAACGATATGAGTCAGTTGCAACACATTCCATAACATTTCCATTAATTTTTAAGTTAATTCCCGTTAAAATAGGTCTTGATTCTTGAGTTGAAACTGCAAATAATGTTTTATTAATTGCTTGTTTTAATGTAGTACTGTTAATAACTATTGGGTTTTCCACTTCTTCTAAATTAATATCAGGATAATCAGCAGTATCTAAACAATTTAAATTATATATAGTTTTATCAGTACTAATTATAATTTTTAATCCGTCTATAACTTCAATGTTGATATCTCCATTTGGTAATTTTCTAATTATCTCTAATAAATATTTACTTTGAATAACTATTTTTCCAGGAATAGCTATATTTTTGATTTTTTCTTTTGGGATAAAGTTTCTAATAGTTAAATCACTATCACTTGCTGTTAAGTATAAGCCCTCTTCTCTTAAATCAAACATAACTCCATTTAATATAGGAATAATATTCTTAGGAGAAATAGCTCTCATTACATTTGTTAAACTTTCTAATAAAATGTTTTTTTCAATTAATAATTTCATTTTTATTCCTTCTTTCTAATTATTATTATTATTACAGTTGAAAATGTGGAAAACTTAATTAACCTCCCTATTTATAAGGATTATTTGATGTTTATTATTTTTAGTTATTAGAACTAATTAACAATTTTATTTTTAATTTCTTCTAATGTTTCTTTAAGTTCCATATTTGTTTTTAATTCAGTACTGATTTTTTCATAAGCGTGTAATACAGTTGAATGATCTCGATTACCAAATTCTAATCCTATTTTAACGATTGTTTCTTCTGTTGTCATTCGGCAAAGATATATGGCAATTTGTCTAGGATAATTAATATTTGCAGTTCTTTTTTTACTTTTTAAGTCCTCTACCGTTATTTTGTAGTGGTCTGCTACTGCTTTTTGAATTCTTTGAATATCATTTGTTATATATATTGATTTTCCTAAATAATCTTTTAAAGCTTCAACTGCAAATTCCAAGTTAATTTCTTTAGGTCCCATCATTGCTGCATATGCATAAAGTCTTGTTATAGCACCTTCTAAATGTCTTACATCGTTTTCACAATTAGATGCAATATATTCTATAACGTCGTTATTAACTAATCTTGCAACTTCATGACCAGTCATTTTTGCTTTTAAAATCTTACATCTTAGTTCAAAATCTGGTGGATCAATATTAACTGTTAATCCCCATCTAAATCTTGTTAATAACCTGTCTTCTAAATATTTAAGGTCATCTGGTGATTTATCCGAACTTATAATAATTTGTTTATTTGAATCATATAATGTTGTAAAAGTGTGGAAAAATTCTTGTTGAGATTTTGCAGCTCCTGATAGGAATTGAATATCATCTATCATTAAAATGTCGATATTTCGGTATTTTTCCTTAAAGTGATCAATTATATCATTATTATTATCATTTTCATCTTTAATATCTTTACGATTTATTCCAATAAAATCTGAAATAAATTCTTCACTTGTTACGTATAAAACTGTTTTATTTGTATGACTTTCAATATAATTACCGATTGCATGCATTAAATGGGTTTTACCTAGTCCACTTTTTCCGTATATAAATAATGGATTATAGATTTTTCCGGGTTGTTCTGCGACTGCAAGTGCTGCAGTTTGTGCAAATCTGTTACTATCACCTATTACAAAGTTTTCAAATGTATATTTTTCGTTTAAATTTGAATTTATTTTTTTATATTGTTTATCAACTATGTTAAGATTATTGTTTATTTCTGGGCTTTCTTCCACATTTTTTTTAGTAGTAAAATTAAGATTATAATTTTCTCCTGTGATAGCAAATACAATTTCATGAATAAAATCGTAATAATATTGATTTAAATAGTCTGACGTAAATACTGAATCTGCTTCAATATTCATTGTGATACCTTCAATAGATTTTAATTTAGTTTCTGCAAACCAGGAATTAAATGATATATCAGGTACTTTACTTTGAATAACATTTAAAACATTAGTCCATAGTTCATCATAATTCTGCATTTCCTCACCCACCTTAGTTTGCTTTCTTAAGTTAATTTTAAAACAATCCTGTGGAAAAATAAAGAATAAAAATGAAAAATTTGTTTTTCCAAAGTTTTTCCACAGTTTTATCAACAAAACTCACCCTATTTTATCGCACTAAAAACACTTTTTCAACATTTTCCACAAAATAAAATTAACATTAATTTTTGTAATCCACATTTTCCAATTTTTGTAAAAAATATGGAAAAACAATTGGCTGAAATAAAATTATTATTTTTTTGCTTCAGTGAATATGATATTTATGGTTGACTTAAAAAAATTTATATAATATAATAAGAGCGCCGATTGAAATGGAGGTGTGAATATGAAAAGAACATTTCAACCAAATAATCGTAAAGCAAAGAAAAAACAAGGATTTTTTGCTAGAGTGAAAACTAAAATTTTAAATAATCGTAGAAGAAAAGGACGCAAAAGATTAAGTAAATAGGCCACATTAAGTGGTTTTTATTCTAATTGGAGGAAATATGAATAATAACATTAGAGTAAAAGATAAAAGAGAATTTGAAGATATTTTATTTAATGGCAAGAAAATAAAAAATAATTATTATATTATATATTATAAGGAAAGAAAAAATGATACTTCAAGATATGGAATTACTTTTGCAAAAAAATTTGGTAAAGCTTATAAACGTAATTTATTTAAAAGAAGATTAAGGGAAATTATTAGAATTAATCAAAATATGTTTTCAAAAGAGTTTGATTATATTATAATAATAAGGAAATATTGTGATGTTTTGAATTATCAAGAAATGAATAATTTCTTTGTTAACTTGATGAAAGAGGCGAAATAATGAAAATAAAAAAAATAATATTAATCTTCATAGCTTGTTTTTGTTTAACTGGTTGTACTAAGTATATAAGTGATGACAATAATAAAAGAATTATTAATGAAGAAACAGGACAAAGTTTACCATCAAATATATTATGTAAACCAACAACCAGTGAATTAGATGAAATTTATAACAAATATAAAGATAAATTAGAAGTAGATTTAGATAAGCTTCCAGAATGTGAAAATTTAAAATATTATGATTCTAATAATTACAATGGTTTATGGGTACAATTAATTGTTATGCCACTTGCTTGGTTAATTATTAAAATTGGTAATTTTTTAGGTAACTATGGTTTATCTGTTATGGCAGTAGGATTACTTATAAGAATTATATTAATTCCATTTACTAGAAAAACAATTAAACAATCAGAAAATATGAAAAAAGCTCAACCAGAAATGGAAAGACTTGAAAAGAAATATGCCAATAAAAATGATCAAGAATCATTAATGATGAAGAGTCAAGAAATGCTGATGATTTATAAAAAATATAATATTAGTCCTTTTGGTAGTTGCTTAATCTCATTTATTCAACTTCCTTTATTCTTTGGATTCTTAGAAGCCATAAATAGAATACCAGCAATATTTGAAGGTGATTTAGGTGCTTATCAATTAGGAACTACGCCTTTAATTGGTATTAAATCGGGTAATTATTTCTATATTGTATTAATCTTATTAATTATTTTAACAACATATTTATCATTTAAATTTAGTATGAGTTCTATGGGTAATGCAGATCAACAAAAACAAATGAAAATGATGACTGGATTTATGTTAGTATTTATTTCAATTGCATCATTTAGCTTACCAACTGCCATTGCTTTATATTGGGTAGTAACTAATGGATTCAGTGTTGTTCAAAATTTAATTATGAAAAGAGGTAAAATGTAGTATGGAAGTATATGTTTATGAAGGAAAAAAAGAAGAAGAGGTTTTAACAAAGGCTTTAACTGATTTAAATGTCACTGAAAATGATATTTTGTTAAAGAGAGAAAAAAATAAAGGTGGATTATTTAAATCAGAAACATATAAATTAACTATTGTTAAAATAACTGATATACAAGAAGAAATAAAAACATTTTTAAAAGAGTTATTAAATAAAATGGATATTGATGTAACATTTGAATCTAATATAAGAGAAAAACAAATTACAATTAAAATGTTTTCTGATAATAATGCAATTTTAATTGGTAAAAATGGTCAAACTTTAAGTGCTTTATCAACTATAGTTAAACAATATATTTATAATCAAATTGGACAATATCCATATATAAATTTGGATGTTGAAAACTATAAAGATAAACAAATTATGCATTTAGAAAGACTAGCTAAGAATATTGCTAGAGAAGTTAGAAATACTAAACAACCAGTAACTATGGAAAATATGAATTCTTATGAAAGAAGAATTGTTCATAATGTATTAACTAACTTTAAGGGCGTTATTACTGAAAGTGAAGGCGAAGAGCCTAATAGACATGTCGTTGTAAAACCAAAGGAGGATTAACTCCTTTTTTATTTTCATTAAAATCAATGTGTGTTATAATACGTGCGAAAGAAGGAAATATTATGAATTCAACAATATGTGCAATCTCAACAGCAACAGGAGTTGGAGCAATCTCAATAATAAGATGCAGTGGGCCAAATGCGATTGAAATTGTAAACTCAGTTTTTAAAGGAAAAGATTTAACTAAAGTTTTATCACATACTATTAATTATGGACATATCATTTATAATGATGAAATAATAGATGAAGTATTAGTTTCAGTAATGAGAGCTCCGAAAACTTTTACAACTGAAGATATTGTTGAAATAAATAGTCATGGTGGTCCAGCAACTACCAATAAAATTTTAGAAGTTTTATTACTTTCTGGGTGTAAGTTAGCTGAACCAGGAGAATTTACTAAAAGAGCATTTTTAAATGGAAGAATTGATTTATTAGAAGCAGAAGCAGTAAGTGATTTAATAAATGCTGAAACTGATAAATCAAGAAAATTAGCAATTAATCAATTAAATGGATCTTTAACTTCTAAAATCCAAGAACTAAGAAAAGATATAATTGATTTACAAGCAAATATTGAAGTAAATATAGATTTTCCAGAATATGAAGAGGGCGAAGACTATACTAAAGAAAGTATAAAACCTAAACTTATAAGTTTAAGTGATTCAATAAATGATTTATTAAAAAATGCTGAAAATAGTAAACTGATAAAACAAGGAATCGACATTGCGTTAGTTGGAAAACCGAATGTAGGTAAGAGTAGTATTTTAAATGCATTTTTAGAAGAAGAAAAGGCTATTGTAACTTCTATACCCGGAACAACAAGAGATATAGTTGAGGGCAGAGTAGTTCTTAATGGAATTATTTTAAATTTAATAGATACAGCTGGTATTAGACAAACCGATGATGTTGTGGAAAAAATTGGCGTAGAAAAGAGTATTAATATTTCTGAAAATGCTGATTTGAATATTTTTGTTTGTGACAATTCAACTGAACTTACAAATGAAGAAATTGAAATTTTAAATAAATTAGATTCAAAAAAATTGATTATTTTTATTAATAAATCAGATTTAGATTCAAAAATCGATTTAAAAAAGATAGATGGATATAATGTTGTTTTTGGTAATACTAAAGATAAGGATGGACTTAATCAATTAAAGAAAAAAATTACTGAATTGTTTAATTTAAATGTGATTGAGCAGTCAGATTATACTTTCTTATCTAATGCTAGACAAATATCTTTAATTAAAAGAGTTAAATTAATAGTTAATAATATAATTGATTCATTAAATAATGATTTACCTATAGATGTTTTTACAATTGATTTAAGGGATGCATATGATCTTTTAGGTGAAATAATCGGTGAAACGTATAAAGATGATTTATTAGATGAATTATTTTCAAAGTTTTGCTTAGGAAAGTAGTGATATAAATGAAATTTGATATTATTGTTGTAGGTGGTGGACATGCTGGATGTGAAGCTTCTAATGCTAGTGCAAAAATGGGACTTAAAACAGCTTTAGTGACCGCTAATATAAAGAATATTGCTGATATGCCTTGTAATCCTTCAATAGGTGGTACTGCCAAAGGTATTGTAGTAAGAGAAATTGATGCGATGGGTGGATTGATGGGTAAAGTCGCTGATAAAACTCATATTCAAATTAAAATGTTAAATAATGCTAAGGGTCCAGCTGTAAGATCATTAAGAGCTCAAGCAGATAAGATTACTTATCCAAAAGAAATGTTAAAAGAGTTACAAGCTTTAGATAATTTAACAATAATTGAGGGCATGGTAGAAAATTTAATTGTTGAAAATAACACTATAGAAGGTATTATTTTAGAAAATGGTACGGAAATTTATTGTAAAGCTTTAATTCTTACGACAGGAACATATTTAAAGAGTAAAATTTTAATTGGAGCTGAACATAAAGATGAAGGTCCTCATGGTGAAAGAAGATCTAAATTTTTAAGTGATAAATTAAAACAACTAGGATTTGAAATTCAAAGATTAAAAACTGGTACTCCACAAAGAATTGAAAGAAGTTCAATTGATTTTAGTGTGTTAAAACCTGAGTGTGGTGATGATTGTTATTGGACTTTTAGTTTTGATAATCCTCCTTATTATGATAAAGATAAACAACAAAAATGTTATATTGTTTATACTAATGAAAAAACTCATCAAATTATAAGGGATAATCTTTCAAAATCTGCTATGTATGGTGGGTATGCTGAAGGTATAGGTCCAAGATATTGTCCTTCAATTGAAGATAAAGTTGTTAGATTTGCTGATAAAGAAAGACATCAATTATTTTTAGAACCAGAAAGTTTATATTATGATGATATATATTTACAGGGATTTTCAACTAGTATGCCTTATGATGTTCAAGAATTAATGGTTCATAGTTTACATGGATTAGAACATGCAATTATAAAAAAATATGCTTATGCAATAGAATACGATGCTATAAATCCATTACAGTTAAAACCATCTTTGGAAACTAAAGTAATTAATAATTTATTTACAGCTGGACAAATTAATGGTACTTCTGGTTATGAAGAAGCTGCTGGTCAAGGATTAATAGCTGGAATTAATGCTGGATTAAAGATTCAAGGTAAAAATCCTTTAATTTTAAAAAGAAATGAATCTTATATTGGGGTTTTAATTGATGATTTAGTTACAAAGGGTACAAAAGAACCTTATAGATTATTAACTTCTCGTGCAGAATATAGATTACTTTTACGTCATGATAATGCTGATTTAAGATTAAGAAGATATGGATATGAAGCAGGTACAATAAGTAAAGAACAAATTGAAGTATTAGATAAAAAAATAGCTGATATAAATGAATTAAGTGATTACTTAAAGAGTATTAGAGTTACTCAAAATAGTTTACCTGATAATTTAAAAAATAAGTATTCTATAGAACTTAAAAATGGTGTAACTTTATATGATTTACTTAGAAGACCAGAAATCAAATTACAAGATTTAATTGATAATAATATGCTTAATAAAGAATATTCTCCTTTAGTTTATGAACAAGTGGAATTTGCTGTAAAGTATGAAGGATATATAAAGAAAGAAGAACTTGAGGTACAAAAGTTATTAAAATTAGAAGAAAAACAAATTCCTCAAGATATAGATTATGATAATGTAAAAAATTTAGCTTCTGAAGCAAAACAAAAATTAAAACTTGTAAAACCATTAACTTTAGCTCAAGCTTCAAGAATTAGTGGTGTTAATCCTGTTGATATATCAATATTAGCTATATATTTAAAAAAGGAATATAATCAAAATGACTAAAGAAGAATTTTTTAATTTAATAAATGAATTAAATATTGTATTAAATGATGATCAAAAACAACAATTTGAGTTATATTGTAAATTATTATTAGAATATAATACTCATACTAATATTACAGCAATTAGAGAGGAATCTGGGGTTTATTTAAAACATTTCTATGATTCTTTAACATTAGTAAAAGTTTTTGATTTTAATCATGAATATTCAGTTTTAGATGTAGGATCTGGAGGTGGATTTCCAGGTTTAGTCTTAGCAATAGCTTTTCCAAATTTAAAATTAACACTTTTAGATAGTAACCATAAAAAATCTGATTTTCAAAAATATATTGTTTCTGAATTAAATCTTAATAATGTAACAATTGTTAATGATAGAGCAGAATCATTCTTTAAAGAAAATATAAAATATGATGTAGTTGTGGCGAGAGCTGTTGCTAATCTTTCAGTATTATCTGAATTATGTATTCCTTTTATTAAAAATTCTGGATATTTTTTAGCCATGAAAGGTGATTTTGCAGAGGAATATCAAAATGCATTTAATGCTATTACTAAATTGGGTGGTACAATTGAATCTAAATTTGATTTTAAATTACCGATTTCTGAAGATTCAAGAAGTATTATAAAGATTAAAAAAATAAAAGAAACCCCTAAAGAGTTTCCGAGAATGTATGACAAAATAATTAAAAGACCATTGAAATAAGTTTTAAAATAATGTATTATTATATTAGAATAGGAAGGGTGTTTTTAATATGGAGTCACAAGTTCAAAATATAAATATTGATTTAATTATACCAAATAGATTTCAACCACGCCTTTCTTTTGACGAAAAAGCTTTAAATGAATTAGCTGAGTCTATTAAACAACATGGTATTATTCAACCTTTAATTGTAAGACAACTTGCTGATAAATATGAAATTATAGCTGGTGAAAGAAGATATAAAGCAGCTACTTTGGCTGGGTTATCAACTGTTCCTGTTATTGTAACTAATTTGTCTGATGCTAAGAGCGCTGAAGTTGCTCTTGTTGAAAATATTCAACGTAAAAATTTAAGTTCAATAGAAGAAGCACTTTCATATAAGAGAAAAATAGATAAAGATAATTTAACTCAAGAACAATTAGCAAAATTATTGGGATTATCTCAATCAACAGTTGCTAATCGTTTAAGATTGTTAAATTTAAGTAATGAAGTTCAAGACGCCTTATTAAAAGAAAAAATAAGTGAGCGTCATGCAAGAAGTTTATTACAAATAAGTGATAAAAATAAACAAACCGAATTATTAAATCGTATAATAACTGAAAGATTAACAGTTAGACAGTTAGATGAAATAATAAAAAAAGAATTATCTTCACCTAGCACTTATGTAGAGGAAGTACCTAGTAATTTAGAACAGCCTTTATCTTCAGAACCGGAAGCTGAACCAATTCCAGAACAAACTCCTTCAACTCAAATTGAAAGTTTGGATGTTTTAGGTGATGATAATACTTTAGATAATTCAAATAATGTATTTGATACTGAAATAGATGCTTCAATGCCATCAGAGATTTTAGAGGAAATAGATAAAGAACCACAACAAGAAGAACCTATGAGTAATATTTTAAATTTCTTACAAAGTTTCAATAATTCAGAGCCTTCACTTGATGATGAACCAACTAATATGCAAACTTTTGATGATGATGTATTTAATGATGTTCATAACGCTTATGATTTAATCGATGATGCAAATAAAGATCCAGATATTGTAAATTTAGATACTGTTAATGAATCAAGTGTAACATCTGATAATCAAGTTTTAGACGAAGTTGTTCCTAGAATAAAATCTGGAGATATGAGTTCATTAAAGAAAGCATATCATGATTTACAAGATGAAGCAGAAAAAGCAGGCTTTAAAATAAGCATGGAAGATTTTGATTTTGAAGATTTATATCAAATGATAATTAAAGTTGATAAGTAAGTTTAATACTTACTTTTTTTATTGAGGTTCGGAACCTTTTTTAAAGTAGAAAATAACATTTTTTTCGTTTGAAGATTTATTTCCTGTAATAGCATTCAAAGGTACTCCAACAATATTTTCAGGAATTTCGTACCAAGATTCTGGTTTATCTTTTTCATATGTTTCAACAGTATCGACCCATATATTTTTGATTTTTTTAGAGTAACTAGAATCTACATTTTTATTCATGTCATTACCAGCCCAGACCATCATTAAAATATCAGGATTATATCCAACAATCCAATAATCACTTTCGGTAGTACCACTTTTTAAGGCATATTTACGACTAATCTTACTATTTAAATATAAGACAGTAGGAGATAGATAATCTATAAAATTAGGGTTATATGTGTTAGTTAACATTTCATTTATAATATACACTGAATCTTTATTTAGAACTTGTTCAGTTTCTTGCTTATATTTATACAAAGTATGTCCATTAAAATCTTCAACTTTTTTTATTAAGTGAACATCAGTTTTATTTCCATAATTAGCTAATGTGGAATAACTTTGAGCATAATCTAACATATTGATTTCTTGTGCACCAAGTGCTAAAGAAGGAATTGGCTTTAAATTAGCTTTTAATCCTGCAATTTTTAAAGTATTTACTAATTGTTCTTCACCTAGAAATAGATGGGTTTTAACAGCATAAATATTATCTGAATAAGCTAGAGCAGCCGCCATTGTTATTTCTTTATTTCCATATTTATTTGAGTGATTTTTAGGAGAATATGTTTGATTATTAGCAAAAACAAAACTAGTTTTTTCACTTAAGAAAGTTGATGCCTCTGTCATATTGTTTTCAAGAGCAGCATAGTAAAGAAATGGTTTTATAGTTGAACCAACTTGTCTTTTAGCAGCAATCGCACGATTATATTGACTCTTTGAATAATCGACTCCACCAGTTAAAGCCATTATTCCTCCAGTTTTAGGATCAACAACAATACTTGATAATTGCACATTTTTATCTGTTGCATTTTTAATAATAGATTCATCCATGCTTTTTTGAACACTAGTATCTAATTCTGTATATATTTTTAAACCACCAGATTTTATTAGTGATTTAGGAATTTCATTTAAATTATTAAGTTCATTAATAACCGCATCATGATAATACATTAGAGTTTGCATATTATTGCTTTTTCTTTTACCATATATTTCTATTTTATTTTTAAATAATAAATCATACTCATCTTTGGTTATATAATCGTTATCTAGCATTGATTTAGCTACTATTTTAGCTCTTTTAATCGAATTATCATAATTACTAATAGGATTGTAATTTTCGGGACTTTTAGGAATACCTGCTAAAATGATGGCTTCTTCTAAGTTAAGTTCACTGCTTTTTTTGTTAAAATAAAAATTACTAGCATTTTCAATACCATAGTTTCCTTGGCCATAATTAATAGTATTTAAGTATCCTTCTAAAATATTATCTTTAGAATAATGAACTTCAAGTTTTAAGGTTAAGAAAGCTTCTTCAATTTTTCTTTTCCAAGTTTGATTAAAATCTAAATATAAATTTTTAACATATTGTTGAGAAATAGTTGATGCACCTTGCATAATAGTTTTATTTTTAATATTAATATACATGGCTTTAGCAATTCTTAAATAGTCAAAGCCTTGATGGTTATAGAAGTTTTTATCTTCAGTACTGATTGTTGCATTTATTAAATTTTGAGAAATGTCTTTTATATTAACCCAACTATTATTATTACTTGTTTGAAATATTAGTTCATCTTTATTGTCATATAAATAAATAGCGTTTGCAGAATTAAGAGTTATCTTAGGTGATAAGTAGGCATATATATATAAAGTTGTTAATATGGTCATAAAAGTAATTGTACAAAATAAAGTAAATTTATATATTAATTTAATTTTTTTCATAATTCACCAGTTATATTATGGATTTTATAATTGTTTTTATGCTAGAATAAAAAAAGTGATGTAAATGGCAAAAATAAAATTATATAAAAATGATAACTTAGTTTTAGAACATGATGGAGATATACAAGATAATAATCTTTTAGTGTTTGAAAATATTGTTTATGATCCAGAAAAATTTATTTTAATTAGAGAAAATGATGATTTTAAATTTGAGTTAGATTTTAAATGTTCTTTAGCTATAATTACATTAAAAAAAGAAGGACATAGTTTAGATTTAAATTTATCTAATGTAAAAAAAGAAATAGGGAATGATAGTCATAAAATATACTATAATATAGAAAGTGAAGAAGTCATAAGTAATGTACTAGAAATCACTTTCTAATTAAAGTATATTTTTTTTGTTGACAATGAAAAAGAATATGATAAAATTATGTATGTTTAATGAGCCGATGTCATATTTTATAACGTGACATATTATGGTAATTAGGAGGACAATATATGAAATTAAAATTAACTGATGAGCAAAAAGATACTTTGTCTTATGATGATGTTGCTTATCTTATATTGAAAGAAACTAACAAAAAAGCAAAAATACAAGATTTATTCAAAGAAGTTGTTAAATTATTAGATTTACCTGAATCAGTTTATGAAAATAATATTGGTGAATTCTTTGAATTAATTGTTACTGATAAAAGATTTATTATGTTAGATAATGGTTATTGTGATTTAAAGATAAATCATAGTTCTAAAGTTATTATAGATGATGAAGATGAAGATTTTGATATTCAACCTGAAGATCAAGATGATATCAACGAGATTGAAGAAGAAGATAATTATGATGATGATGCTAATCCTGATGACGATACTGATAATGACTTACAAGATTTAGTTATTATTGATGATTTAGATGAATTAGATAGTGATATGATGTAGATTAACTTTCTTTTATAATTATTTTAAATAAAGAAAGGTGATATATATGATAGAAAGATTAGAATTATTAGAAAAAAGATATAATGAAATAAATGAAGAATTATTAAAACCAGAAATATTAAGTGATTTTAGTAAACAAAAGAAGCTTTCTAAGGAGAAAGGTTCTATTGAGGAAGCTGTAATTAAATATGGTGAATATAAAGCTTTAAATGAGGAAATAAGTGAATTAAAGACTTTAGTAAATGATCCAGAAATGCATGATATGGTTATGATGGAATTAGATGAAAAACATGCTGCTTTAGACTCTTTAGTTGAACATATTAAAGTTTTACTTTTACCTAAGGATGAAAATGATGGTAAAGATATAATCATGGAAATTCGTGGAGCAGCTGGTGGAGATGAAGCTAATATTTTTGCTGGTGATTTATTTAGAATGTATTCTAAATATGCTGAAAAAGTAGGTTGGAAAATTGATGTTTCTCATGTAATTGAAGGAGAAGCAGGAGGTTTTTCTACTATTGAATTTGCTATTAAAGGTGATAATGTTTATTCTAAATTAAAATTTGAAAGTGGTGTTCATAGAGTTCAAAGAGTTCCGGAAACTGAAACTCAAGGAAGAATTCATACATCTACAGCAACTGTACTTGTTATGCCAGAGGTTGAAGATGTAGATATTGATATTAGACCTGAAGATATTAGAGTAGATGTATATAGAAGTAGTGGAAAAGGTGGACAAGGAGTTAATACAACTGATTCAGCAGTAAGACTTACTCATATTCCAACTGGTATTGTAGTAACATGTCAAAATGAAAGAAGTCAAATTAAAAATAAAGAACGTGCTATGGTAGTTTTAAAATCTAAGATTTATGATCAAGCTCAACAAAAACAAGATGCGGAAACTGGAAGTGTTAGAAAAAGTATGATTGGTACAGGCGATAGATCTGAGAAAATTAGAACTTATAACTATCCACAAAATAGAGTTACTGACCATCGTATTAATTTTAGTATTATGGAATTAGATAGAGTAATGGAAGGTAATATTGATCCTATTATAGAAGCTTTAATTACAGAAGATCAAAGAAGAAAAATGGAAGAATCATGAAAAGACCTAGTAATATAAATTTATCTGATTGGCAATTATTACAAAAAAAATATCGTAATTTAGAACCAATTGTTAATAAAATAAATAATAACTATCCTATTCAATATTTAATTGGAAATGTAGATTTTTATGGTTATACTATTAAAGTAAATGAAGATGTTTTAATTCCTAGATTTGAAACAGAAACTTTAGTAGAAAAAACTATTGATTTAATTAATAAATTAAAATTAGAAAAAGCTTCGGTATTAGATGTTGGAACAGGTTCAGGTTGTATTAGTATTGCTTTAAAATGTGAAATTCCAACATTAGAGATAACTGCAATAGATAAAAGTAGAAAAGCTTTAAATATTGCCAGAAAGAATGCTAAATTTAATAAGGTAAAGATTAACTTTATTTGTAAAGATTTATTTAAATATAATTTAGTTAATGATTATGATGTTATTATTAGTAATCCTCCATATATAGAAGAAGATAGTGATGTTAGTCCTCACATTAAATATGAACCTAGAGAGGCTATATTTGTTAAAAAGGATAATCCTCTTATATACTATGAAGAAGTTCTTAAAATAGCTTTAAAAGCAGTAAATAAGAAACATTTAATTGCCTTTGAAATTGATGAAGATCATGGTAAAGATTTAAAAGAACTAGCTAAAAAATATTTTAAAGCAGATAAAATTACAATAGAAAAAGATTTATCTGGTAAAGATAGATATTTATTTATATATAGTAAATGAATAAATTATTAAAACACTACCCATTATGTTTTAGAAAGGTAGTGTTTTTTATTGAAAAAAATACTAGTTATTATAGGAGTAATATTATTTTTATTAAGCATAAATTATAATAATAAAGAAGAAGTATTTATTCCTAAAGATTCTATTAGATTTAGAATAGTAAGTAATAGTATGAATGAAGTTGATTTAAAAACTAAACAAGAGTTAAAAAGTTATATAGAAGATTATGTTTATGATATAGTAAGTGATGCTAAAAGTAGTGAAGAAGCGGATGAATTATTGGTTAATAATTTAGAAAAAATTAGCAAACATATTAATCTATATTTAAATTCTAACGACTATAAAATAGATTACGGTATAAATTATTTTCCAAGAAAGGTATATAAAGGAGTTGTATATGAAGAAGGTATGTATAAATCTTTAGTAATAACTTTAGGAAATGGAAAAGGTTCTAATTGGTGGTGTGTTTTATTTCCACCATTATGTTTATTAGATGAAAATGAAACAACAGCAGATGTTGATTATCAATTATATGTTGCTAGAATAATTAAAGTATTTAATTAATATACTTAACTAGGTGGTCCAATGTTAAGTATTTTTTTTATTGGAATTGCACTATCAATGGATGCGTTTTCAATTGCTTTATCTATAGGTACTAATAATTTATCTAAAAAAAGTATTTGTTTAACTATTACTTTAGTTGGCTTAATGCATTTTATAATGCCTCAATTAGGACTTATGTTGGGAAATCAAGTATATAATTTTATAAATATAAATCCCAAATTTATTATATCTGTAATACTTTATTATTTAATAATAGTTATGTATTTTGATAAATCTAGTAAGAATGTGAATATTGAATCCTTTATTAACATTTTTTTATTTGCTTTTAGTGTTAGTATTGATAGTTTTTCAGTAGGAATTGGACTTAAAGGATTAACTGAACATTATATATTAGCATCAATTGTATTTTCCTTATGTGCTTTTTGTATTACTTATATTGGATTAGTGCTTGGGAAGTATTCTTTAAAGATTTTAAAAAACAAAACTAAGTATGTTGGGATGATATTGCTTTTTATTACTGCAACTGTCAATTTATGTCAATTATTTATTGATTAAGTTGACTTAACTTTTTTTTCAATATATATTAAAAATGGAAAGGTATCTTTAAAAAGGTAACATATGAAAAAACTTATAATTGAGGGGAATAAAAAGTTAAGTGGTAGTATTAAAATAGGTGGTGCTAAGAATAGTGTTGTTGCTCTTATACCAGCTGCTATGTTAACTGATGGCAAGTGTACTATATATAATGTTCCTAATATTAGTGATGTAAAATTATTAATTGAAATGATGAAAATATTAGGTTCTGATATTAAATTTGAAGATGATGTTTTAACTATTGATAATAGTCATTCTCATAATGGTAAAATTACTGAAGAATATGCGTCTAAAATGCGTGCTTCTTATTATTTTATGGGTGTGTTGTTAGCTAAATATGGTTATGCAGAAATTTCTTATCCAGGTGGTTGTACAATTGGTGCAAGACCAATAAATTTTCATGTTAATGGATTTAAAAAGTTAGGTGCTAAGGTAGATATAGTTGATGGTAATAATTATATTATTCAAGCCCAAAAATTAGTTGGTACTGATATCTTTTTAGATATTGCTAGTGTAGGTGCTACTTTAAATATAATGTTTGCTGCTGTTAAAGCAAAGGGTACAACTCATATTTATAATGCAGCCAAAGAACCAGAAATTGTTAATATTGCATCATTTTTAACAACTATGGGTGCTAAGATTTATGGAGCAGGTACTAGTGAAATAACTATTGAAGGTGTTAATACACTTGGTGATGGAATAGTTGAGGTAATTCCAGATCGTATTGAAGCGGGAACTTATATAATGATAGGATCTTTATTAGGTGAAAATTTAAAAATTGAGGGTATTATTAGAGAACATTTAGATGCAGTTTTAACTAAATTAAAAGAAGCAGGTAGTGATTTTCAAATTAATGGTACTTCAATTACAGTTAATAAAGTTGAACATTTAAATCCGGTAAATGTTAAGACTCTTGTTTATCCAGGATTTCCAACAGATTTAGGACAACCTATGAGTACTTTACTTACTCAATGTGAGGGTGATTCTATTTTTGAAGAAACTATTTATGAAAATAGAATGAGACATATTAAATACTTGAATCAAATGGGAGCTAAAATTGATTTAGATAATAAGATTGCTATTATTCATGGTAAAACAAATTTAAAAGGTGAAAAAGTTGAAGCAACCGATTTAAGAGCTGGTGCGGCTATGATGCTTGCGGGAATGATTGCCGATGGAGTAACAGAAATTTCTAATATTGAACATATATTAAGAGGATATGAAAATATTGTGGAAAAACTATCTGCGGTTGGTGCAAATATTAAAATAATTGAAGAATAATGTTGAAATTTAAAAATTATATGTTATAATATCGAAGTAACGAATTTCTATGGTTCGATTTATGAACTATGGCGGAAGGAGAATATTAAATGAAAAAAGGAATACATCCAACTCAACAAGAATGTGTTATTACTTGTGCTTGTGGAAATACTTTTACTACTATGTCAAATAAAAGTAGTCATTTTGTAGAAGTTTGCAGCAGTTGTAGTCCAGCATATACTGGTAAAAAGGTAAAAACACAAAAAGCTGGTAAGGTTGATCAATTTATCAAAAAATATAATTTAGACAATAATAACTAAGAATTTCTTAGTTATTTTTTTTATTTTGTGATAGAATAATATATGGTGATTAAGATGAAAGTTGTAATTGGAACAGACCATAATGGTACTAATATTAAAAAAGAAATAATTAGATTTTTAAATAATAGAAATATAGAAGTAGTAGATGTAAGTGAGCATAATAGTGCAATTGATGATTATCCATTATATGCATTTGCAGCTGCTAAAAAAGTAGTGGATAAAGAATGCGAATATGGTATTTTATTATGTGGAACTGGAATTGGAATGAGTATTGCTGCTAATAAAGTAAAAGGAATAAGATGTGCTCATGTTACTAGTAAGAATGATGCTATTTTAGCTAGACAACATAATAATGCTAATATGATTGCTTTAGGTGTTAATTCAAATAAAGTTAATGATTTAATTAAAATGATAGATTTATTCTTAACAACTGATTTTAAGAATGAAGAAAGACATATAAGAAGAAATAATCAAATTCATGATTATGAAATGGAAAATAATTAATGTATAAAACTATAGTTTATTTTTTATCAGTATTATTATCAGTTTTTATTATTTCTGGAATAAATTTTAATAATTTTTTTAAAAAAAATCATGTTTGGGAAGCAAGATTATTTGTTTTAGTCATAAGCTGTATTATGGGATATTTATTTGGAAGTTTTATAATTGAGTTTTTAAATGTTAGTGCCATTTTATAGAGGGTGATAATATCAAAAAAATTGTATTATTAATATTATTTTTAATACCAATATATATAAGTAGTTTTAATAAAACTACTTTTTTTAATAATGAAGAACAATATGGTTTAGATGTAAATTATAAGACTAATAAAATTATTTATTTAAAGGATAAAGATATTTATTTAGATTTAGATGATTACTTGTTAGGAGTTGTGTCTGCAGAAATGCCTGCTTTGTTTAATATTGAAGCATTAAAAGCGCAAGTAGTTGCTTCTAGAAGTTTTATTTTAAGTCAAAGCAATGATAGAATTCTTAATACTACAAGTGGAGCTCAAGCTTATCAAGATTTATATGAACTAAGTAATAAGTGGAATGATAAATATAATGAATATTTATCTAAAATGCAAAAAGCAATTAAGGAAACAAAAAATGAAGTAATAAAAAGAGATAATAAAATATTAAGGACATATTATTTTGCTATGAGTAATGGGTATACTGAAAATTCTCAAACTGTTTTTAAACAAGAACTATTTGAAAGTGTAAAATCTGATGAAGGAAGAGATACTAAATATAAAATAACTTTAACTTTAGATGAATTTAAAAATAAATTAAATATAGATACAGTAAACATAGGTGAAATAAAAAGAAATAATACTAATCATGTAGATTATATTATGATTAATAATAATAAATATAGTGGAATTGATTTTAGAAAAAAGCTTAATTTAAGATCAACTGATTTTAATATTGAAATAAATAATAATAATGTTGTGATTGAAACTAATGGTTATGGACATGGGGTTGGTATGAGTCAATATGGAGCTAATGCCATGGCAAAAAAAGGTTATAATTATAAAGAAATTCTTGAATATTATTATCAAAATATTGATATTTTAAAAATATAGGTATAATTTAAATAAAACTATCCAAACTTTTACTAGAGAGGTGTAAGATGAAACCAAAATATAGATTAAAAGGTTGGGTAGTAGCTTGTATTTATGTAATTTCAATAGGAGCAATTGTTTCAAGTATGGTTTTACTTGGTAAAACTTTGAAAGGTTCTTTTTATACAGAAGACAATTTGTCTTATGTATATCATGGAATATTTGAAGATCCAGTACCAGTAGTAAAATATAAAGATGATAAAATTATAAAACCATTTAATAGTGAAGATGTAAATGTATTAAAAAAATATTATGATAAAGATGCCGAAAGTAATGTTCAAGAAGAATCTTTATTATTTTATCAAAATACATATATGCCAAATACAGGAATACTTTATAGTAACAAAGAAAGTTTTGATGTAGTTTCTGTATTAGATGGAACTGTTGAATCAGTTGTAGCTGATGAAATTATGGGTAATATTGTGACTGTAAAACATTCAAATAACTTAACAACAGTTTATCAATGTTTAAATGAAGTACATGTTATAACTGGAGATTTAATTAAACAAGGTGATGTAATTGGAACAAGTGGTATAAATAAATTAGAATCATCTTCTGAAAATATGCTTTTATTTGAAGTTATTAAAGGTGGAGAATACATAAATCCTGATACATTCTATAATATGAAAATAGAAGAATTATCATAATGATTAATACTTTTATATTTGAATTAACAGATGATTATATAAATATATATAATAAGAAAACTAAAGAATTAATTAGTGTTTCAATAAATTCAAATATTATTGTAAAAAATAGAATATATGATTATTTAAAATTAATACATATATTAAATGATATTGTTAATAAATATAAAGTTATTAACAGTATTTTTAAAACTAAGATTGTAATATTAAATTTTGAAGATAGTTCACCAAGTGAAAATTATTTAAGAAAAAATTTATTTAAAAAAATAATAAATGTTAATGCTAAAATTATTAATACTTTTGAAACATTAGATGATAATCATATATTTATAAGTGGGAATTATTCATATTATAAAGGTAAAACAAATTATAATTTAAATAAGAAAAAATATATTGTAGTAGGAAATTCTCCAATTAAGGACAATATAAAAAATGATTTAAAGAAAAATAATAAAATTAAATTATTAGAATATGAAAATAGCAATACTATTTTATATGAAAATATAAAGTAGTATTGCTTTTATTTGTTTTTAAGCATTATTTATACTATAATTATTATAGAAAGAATGTGAAAATATGAAAGTAATTGATGGATGTAATACATGTGCAAATATGGCTTATAATTTAAGTGATATTAGTTTTATTTATCCAATAACACCATCAAGCCCGATGGCAAGTCAAATTGATAACTTAGGTGGAAAAGGTGTAAAAAATATATTTAATGATACGGTAAATGTAGTAGAAATGCAAAGTGAAGCAGGAGCTGCAGGGGCATTACATGGAGCATTAAATGCTGGAATGCTTGCTAGTACATTTACAGCTAGTCAAGGTTTACTATTAATGATACCAAATATGTATAAAATAGCAGGAGAAATGTTACCAGCTGTCATTCACGTAGCTGCTAGAAGTTTAGCAACTCAAGCTTTAAGTATTTTTGGTGATCATCAAGATATATATGCTACTAGAAGTACTGGTTTTTGTATGCTTGCATCTACTAATGTTCAAGATGCTCATAATTTAGCACTTATTGCCCATTTATCAGCGATAGAAAGTAGTTTACCTTTTTTACATTTTTTTGATGGTTTTAGAACCAGTCATGAATATAATACAATTAAAGAAATTGATAAATCTGTAGTAGAAAAATTAGTAAATTATGACAAAATAAAAGAATTTAGAAGTAGAGCTTTAAATTCTGGTAAAGCAATTACTAAAGGAACTGCTCAAAATGAAGATATTTATTTTCAATCAATGGAAGCAAGAAATAAAGATTATCAAAATGTTCCTGATATAGTTAATAGCTATATGGAAAAACTAAATAAAGAAATAGGTACAGACTATAAGCCATTTAATTACTATGGTAGTTCTAAAGCTAAATATGTAATTATAGCAATGGGTTCTGTTTGTGATACAATTAAAACTTTATTAGACAGTTTAAATAATAAAAATTATGGTTTAGTTGAAGTTCATTTGTATAGACCATTTAGTCAAGAATATCTTCTTAAAGCATTACCAAAAAGTGTTAAATCAGTAGCTGTATTAGATAGAACTAAAGAACAAGGAAGCGTTGGAGAGCCTTTATACTTAGATGTTTGTGCAGCCTTAACAAGCACATCAATCAATGTTTTAGGTGGAAGATATGGTTTATCAAGTAAAAATACAACTCCTAATGATATGTTTGATGTATTTAAAATGTTAGAAAAAGAACCAAGAAATAATTTTACCGTTGGAATTGAAGACGATGTTACAAATACTTCTTTAAAGCATTATCCAATAAGTATTCCTTGTCATTTTAGAGAATTTAAAATATATGGTTATGGTTCAGATGGAATGGTTAGTGCTAGTAAAGATATACTTAAAGTATTAGGTAAAGATAAGTATGTACAAGGATATTTTGAGTATGATTCTAAGAAGAGTGGTGGCGTAACAATTTCTCATTTAAGACTAGATGATAAAGAAATAAAAGCTCCTTATTATGTAACTAATCCTGAACTTGTTGTGGTAAGTAAAGACGAGTATTTTCATAAATTTAATATGATAGAAGGATTAAATACTAGTGGTTCTTTATTAGTAAATACAAAGAGAACAGAAGTAGAATTTAATAGATTTATTCCTGATAATGTTAAGAAAGAATTAAAGAAGAAAAATATTAAAGTTTATTTAATAAATGCTGAAGATCTTGCAATTAAGAATAATATTAAAGGGAAGATTAGTTTAATTATGGAAGCTGCTATATTAAATTTATTAAAAGTAGCAAATTATGAAAATATTTTGATAGAAGATATTAAAACAAGATTTAAAACTAAAGGTGAAGACATCGTTAATTCAAACATTAATTGTGTTAAAGAATTTAAAGATATTTTAATTCAAATTAAACTTAATAATGAAGATGGATTTAAGATGCCTGAAGATAAAAATATCTTTGATACAATAAATAAGAGAAAAGGCAATGAATTAAAGGTAAGTGAATTACTAGAGTTTAAGGATGGTACATTCCCTGGTGGTACTACTAAAGAAGAAAAGAGAAAAATGAGTAATTATGTACCAAAATGGGATAAAGAAAAATGTATTGAATGTGGTTTTTGTGCATTAGTGTGTCCTCATGCTGTGGTTAGACCTTTCTTGTTAGATAAAGATTCTAAATATAAAGACAATGCTAAAGAAAGTAATGATAAGAATCATGATTTTATTATTTCATGTTCAGAAGCCGATTGTACTGGTTGTGGATTATGTGTTAAAAATTGTCCTAAGAATTGCTTTACTTTTGGTGAATTTGATCAAAGTAAACAAGATATGGCTGATGATTTATTTAATAATTATAAAAATCCAGAATTACCACTTACAACTATTAAAAATATTGAACTTAGAGAACCTTTATTTGAATTTAGTGGAGCATGTGCTGGATGTGGAGAAACCCCTTACATTAAATTATTAACACAAATTGTTGGCAAAAAATTAGTTATAGCTAATGCTACTGGATGTTCTAGTATTTATGGAGCATCATGTCCGAATACGCCTTATAAAGTTTCTTGGGGTAATAGTTTATTTGAAGATAATGCTGAATATGGTTTTGGTTTACTTAATAGTTATAAGTATTTTAGAAATAGAATAGCTAAAATATTAGAAGAAAAAAATGAAAAAGAACTATTAGATAAATTTATTAATTTTGGTAATGATTATAATATAATGCTTGAATTAAAAGATTATTTAAAAAATATAATACCTGATGATTTACTTGATTATGTAACACCAAAGAGTGTATGGACTATTGGTGGAGATGGTTGGGCTTATGATATTGGTTTTGGTGGTTTAGATCATGTATTATCTAGCAATGAAAATGTTAAAGTTTTAGTATTAGATACTGAAGTTTATTCTAATACTGGTGGTCAATCATCTAAATCAAGTCATTATGGACAAGTTGCAGAATTTGCTAATATGGGTAAGAGAACTAGTAAAAAAGATTTATTTAAAATAGCTATGAATTATCCTAATATTTATGTTGGTTCAATTAGTTTAGGTGCCAATATGATGCAAGCAATTAAAGTATTAAAAGAAGCTGAAGAACATAATGGCCCTGCTATTGTAATTGCATATTCTCCTTGTATAGAACATGGTATAAGTGGTGGTATGTCTAACTCTATTGCAGAAGAAAAACTTGCAGTAGAATCAGGATATGTATTATTAATGAGGTATTTTGATAATAAATTATATTTAGATTCATCTGAACCAAACTTTGATAAGTATGATGAATTTTTAAGTAATGAAGTGAGATATAAATCATTAAAAATAAAAAATGAAAAAGAAGCATCAGAGCTTCTTGAAATTAATAAAAACAACGCTGTAAATCGATATAAAGAATATAAAGAATTAAGCAATAAAAATTAAGACAAAAAAATAGAGGTCATCCCCCTGGGCTGACCTCAAAGAATAAAAAGGGGTTGGCTAGTGTGATACTAGCACCAATTCGCCTTTAAGTGAATTGGTGATTTATATACTAATTGAAAAAGGTCAAATTGTCAACCCTTTTTGGGTAATTTTAAAAACTTTTTTAGGGAGGAAAATTATGCTTGATGAAATAAAAGGAATAGGTCCTAAAACAATATTATCATTAAATAGTTTAGGCATTTATACTTTGGATGATTTATTAAATTATTTTCCTTATAGATATAATGTTTTAAAACCAGTAAGTTTAAGTACTGCATCGGATGATGATCAAGTTTTAATAAATGGTTATATCGAAAACCCTATAAAAGTTTTTTTTATTAAGAAAAATTTAAATAAATTATCTTTTAAATTAAATACAGGTACTGAACTTATAAATGTAACCATATTTAATAGAGCTTTTATAAAACCGAACTTATCTGTTGGAAAGCAAATTTCCGTATTGGGTAAGTATAATAGAAAGAATAATACTTTTGTTGCTAATGATATAAAATTAGTACCAATTTTAAGAGAAACGATTGAACCAGTATATCATTTAAATGCTGGCTTAAAAAAAAGTAGTTTTATTAAAATAATCGATAATGCTTTAAGTAAAAATTATTTTGTAACAAATAATATTCCAGATTATTTAATGAATAAATATAAGTTTGTAGATAAAATAGTAGCAATAAAAGATATTCACAAACCGATAAATTTACAAAGTATTAAAGATTCAAAATTAATGTTGATATATGAAGAGTTATTCACATTTATGTTAAAAATGAATTATTTAAAACTTAATCAAAAAAATGTAGATGAATTTTATGAAAGAATGATAAAAGAAGATAAAGTTAATAAATTTATTGAAACTTTACCATTTACGTTAACTAATGATCAAGTTAATGCAATAGAAGAAATTAAGAATGATTTTAACAATCCTAAAAGAATGAATAGACTTATTTTAGGTGACGTTGGAAGTGGAAAGACAATTGTGGCCTTTATTGCATTATATATGAATTATATTACTGGATATCAAGGTGTAATGATGGCACCAACGGAAATACTTGCTAAACAACATTATGAAAATATGATTAATTTATTTAAGAATTTTGATTTAAAGATGGAACTTCTTACTAGTTCGACTTTAAAGAAAACTAGAAGTGATATTATTAAAAGACTTGCTAGTGGAGATGTTGATGTTTTAATTGGAACCCATTCAGTGCTTAATGATGAAATTATTTTTAAAAATTTGGGATTAGTTGTGACAGATGAACAACATAGGTTTGGAGTTAATCAAAGAAATATGTTGCAAAAGAAAGGTAGATTAAGTGATGTACTTTATTTATCAGCGACACCTATTCCTAGAACGCTTGCTTTGACTTTATTTGGTGATATGGATATAACTGAAATTAAAAGTAAACCAAGTAATAGGAAACCAATTGAAACTAAATTATTTAAAAATAAAGATATTAAAGATGTCTTATTTATGATGTTAGATGAAATAAAAAAAGGACATCAAATATATGTGGTGGCACCATTAATTGAAGATGAAAATGAAACAGGTATGGAAACTGTTAAAGAACTTAAAAATAAAATAGATACAGCTTTTAATCATAAAATACCTATAGATATATTACATGGTAAATTAAAGAATAAAGATAAAGAAGAAATAATGAATAATTTTAAATTAAATAAAACAAAGATACTTATTAGTACAACTGTAATTGAAGTTGGAGTTGATGTTAAAAACGCGACTATGATGGTAATATTTAATGCTGAAAGATTCGGATTAGCTACACTTCATCAGTTAAGAGGCAGAATAGGCCGAAATGATTTAGAGAGTAAGTGTATTTTAATAAGTGATTATGATACACCAAGGCTTAAAATTCTTGAAGAAAGTAATGATGGTTTTTATATTAGTGAAAAAGATTTTGAATTAAGGGGTTCTGGAGATTTGTTTGGTGTTAAGCAAAGTGGAGATATGGATTTTAAAATAGCAAATATGAAGACAGATTTTAAAATTCTTCAGCAATGTGCATTAGATAGTAAAGAGTTTTTAGAAAATGTAGATTTAAATAAATATCCAATTCAAAAAAATATAATAAATAGTATTTCTTTTATGAGTTAAATGATATAATTAATTATAGAAAGGTGTGAGAACGTGAATTATACAAAAATAAAAGAAGAAGCAAGAAATAAAATTAAAGGAAATATTTGGAAATTAATATTGCCATCTTTAATTGTATTTGCAATACAATTAGTTGTTACTTTATGTACAACAGATTTTACAGATTTACAAAATACTAGTGGAGATGGAATATCATCTTTAGTAACAATTGCATTATATCCTATTGCATTTGGTATTGTAGTATATTACTTAGATTTTGTAAGAGGTAAAGATGTTCAATTAAAAGATATTTTTGGTTATTATAAACAATTTGGGCCAATATTCTTACTTTTTTTCTTAATAGGCTTATTTACTACATTATGGACTTTATTATTCATTATTCCAGGTATTATCGCAGCTATTAAATACTCAATGGCTCCTTATATTATGGCTGATGGTGAAACCGATGCAATGACTTGTATTAATAAAAGTAAAGTAATGATGAATGGTTATAAAGGCGATTATTTCTGCTTTAAATTAAGTTTTATTGGATGGTTTTTATTAGGTTTAATTACATTTGGAATAGCTTATATTTATGTAGTTCCTTATATGAAAACAGCTGATGCTATTTATTATGAAGAACTTAAAAAAATTAGTTAAAACAAATTGACAAAGAGATAATAATTTTATATTATTATTATAGGCATGGTATTAATAGCCATGCTGATAATCTCTAACGACTTAATGTTAGAGTGTTATCAACCAAAACCCCCTGAAAGAGAGTCATGAATAATGACTCTCGTTTTTTTATAGGAAATTAGGGAGTTTATATAAAAATTTGCCACTTTTTTATAAAATTTTTAGGTAAGAATTAGGTAATAAAATTCTTACCTAAAGTTTACCTAAAAGTATAGATTATGACAAAAATATATAGTAAAGTGTTGTATTTAAAAGGATTAAAAAAGTAGTTGCTCTCTTCTGACAGTTTTGCATTAACTTATGTATTTTTTTCTAATTTTTAAATAATCTATGAATAATGTGATATACTTTTGATAGATAAATAATGGAAGGTAATGATTTATGGATATATTAAGTAATTCTACAATTGTAACTGATGAAAAATTTATAAGTTTATTAAAAGAATTGGAAAGTATGTCTTTTCTTTCAAGTAGAGAGACTATAGCGCATTATAGTAATAATCCGAATTTTATTGAATATGCAAAACAAATTCAAGTTCAAAGAATTCAAGCTTTGCAAAGAGTAAAATCTGCAAGAGCTTTATATCCCAATATGTCCGATTCAGACTTTTACAAGAATATGATGATTTCATTTTTAAAACCAGTTATAGAGAGGCTTAAATATGAATATGGCGAAATATTGCCTCCAGAAAAAATGATTAAAGTTGAAGGGTTATTAGACCCTAGTAACATAGCCTTTACAGCGAGTAAGGATCAAAACGATTTTCAAGCTGATTCTGAACTTGGAAAATTAATAATTAATCCTATAAAAACATCTGGTGATTCTATTGAAGAAAAGATTGTTACTTCTATGGGTTCAATTATTCATGAAACATTTCACTTAATGATAAATATGCTTAAAGATCCTAAAAGAGCTGAACAATTAGGTGAACGATTAATGTATAAAGTTGCTACTACTGAAGGAGATAAAGAATTACACTTTGCGCCTGGTAAGTATGGGCAAGTATTAAGTGAAGGATTTGTTGAAAAACTATCTACTGAATTTGCAAGAAGAAATGGTTTTTATCATACTATTAGTCCATCCTATATTCCATATGTAAATTTTTGTGATTACATTTCAAAGCAAGATCCTTCAATAGATAGTAAATTTTTATTTACTCATGATGCTGATGCAGTTGTGTCTAAAATGACTCCTGATGCTAGAAAAGCATTTGAATCAACTGAAAGACTTGTTGTTTTTAATAATTTTGAAACGAAAGAAGTAAAAAAAGATAATAGCTTAAAGGGAATAAAATCTGATAGTGTTAAGGAAAGCTGGATGGAAAGAGAAGGTCAAACAACTGAAGTGATACCTAATCCTAATTTTAGTAAAACAATGGATGTAAATGGTAAAACAACAGAAGAGCCTTTTGAATGGAATAGTCAGCAAGAAAAAAATACTTTTGAAGCAAAGAAAGTTCAAAATCAAGAACAGTTATTAGAACATCCTATTGAACAAGGAAAAGTAAAAGAAAATGCAAATATTAAGGATAAACCCAAAGTGTTAACTATGCAACCTGTAAAAAACAGTAATAACGGAAATGGAAATAATTCAAATTCTAGTGGATTTGTAAGCATAATTACTTTAATAGCTATTTTATTTGCTGCTATTGGTCTTGTTTCATTTTTAGCATATCAAATTATAATGAGGTAAATTATGAGTATTAAACTGTTTGATAACGATGAAAAAAACACTTTATTTAATGAATTAGGATTGGAATTAGTTGTTCTTACTAATGGAACTTTTAGAATAGAAGAAGATGTTAGTTCTATGAAATTAGTTTTAAAAGGAATAATTCTTGAATCTGAACTTGTTGAAGCATTACATAGTATGGGAATAACAAAACATACATTAAATGAAATAGAGGCATATGCTAATAAATATAAAGAAGAAATAGATGTTAATATTTTATTAAAAGCAATTAAGCTATATCATATGTTAGATTAATTAGATTAGTTTTTAGGTAAGAATTAGGTAAGAAAAAGGTAAAATGAGCTTATATAATCTAACAAAATATAGCAACTTTTAACACTTTTTAGCACATTTTTACGCTTTTTGAACAGAAATGAACCGATAATCCACAACCCCCTGAAGAGAGACGAAAGTCTCTCATTTTGTTTATTTTAAAGGGGTTTCTAGCAATTCTGATTTTTTCTGAACACTATCTTGAACACTTTGATAGTGTTTTTTTAATATTTTTATTAATTTTTATTACATTTTTTTATTGTTTGTTATTCTCATTTATAACTTCATTTATCGTTTTAACTGCATCGTCTAATTTTGATTGGAATAGGTGAGAATAAGTATTTAGTGTCTCATCTATTTTAGCGTGTCCTAAATATTTAGCTACTATCATAATATTTGCACCATTATTAATTAGCAATGAAGCACATGAGTGTCTAAAGTCATGTGTTCTTATTACTCTGATTCCTGCTTTATTTGCATATTCTATTTTATGCTTTCTTAATGCATCTGTATGAATTGGATTTGGCCCTCCATATACAAAAAACTTTTTTTCGTTAAATCCTTTAATCTTTTTGCATTCTTCTTTATATGCTTTTAAATCATTAATCAAAACATCAGGCATAGGTATGGTTCTATAACTCGTCCTTGTTTTAGGAGTACATAGTTTCCAGAATCCATGATCTCCTTTTTCATTAACACAGTTCTTATTTACAGTTAGATTCTTTCCTTCTAAATCTATATTATCCCAAGTTAATCCTCTTAATTCGCCACGTCTTAATCCACAGAAATATAGTGTTTCAAATAAACATTTCCATTCAAGATCATCTACTTGTGAAATAAATTGCTTAAATTCTTCATATGTGTAGTAGTCCATCTCTTTTGGAAGATTATTTGGATCAACAAACTTTTCCATACGATTATAAACTTTAGTAAAGTTAAAATCATGCCATTTGGTTCCATAGTTTAACACTGCTTTAAAGTATTTATAATATCCATTTTTAGTTTTTAAAGCTAAATCCATACTAGATATCCATGCTCTCCATTTTAAAAAATCTTGAATGTCAAAGTCACGAATCTTCATGTCTTCAAATCTTGCTAGTTTAGGTCTGACATGTATATATCCTCTTAGGGTAGTGGTTTTAACCTTGTCTTTTTTATACTCATAAAACTCATCAAATAAATCTCTAAAAGTCATATCAGTTAGATTGCATTCTTTTCTTTGAATATCAGCAATCATTTCTTTTTCAGCTTCTTCAGCTTCTTTTTTGGTCATATACTTCTTAGATTGATATTTTCTTTTACTTCCATCCGCATAAGTTAAATAAATATTAAAAGCCCATCTTCTTCCATCTTTAGTAGCATTTTTTTTAGCAACTTGTCTTACCGGCATATTCAATTCCTCCTTTTATTGAATTGCCAATCCGCTAAACGCTTTTGCCAATCCAATATTAACACAAAACAAATTAAATACAAAATCATAAAAAAGAATGTCATTCTTCATTTTTTGACATTCTTTCAAGATAATCTAAATCAATGTTAAATGCTTTAATCAATTCACTAGTAGGTATTAAGTTATTAGGCACTAAGAATCCTTCTTTAGTTATTCTTTCTTTTAATTCAGATCTTATTTCTACAGCTTTATTCATTCCTACATTACATATTTTCATAATATCATTAACATTGCACCATTGTTTAGACAATAATTTCAATGTTTCTTTAGCATTCATGTATAATCCCTCCTAATAAAAAAAGAAGCTAATTCTGCTTCTTTAATCAAAATTATTTCATTATAATTAATTTTAAGTGCTGAAGAGGAGTTTGTTAATGTTGAATTTTTTGATGGGAAAAGATGATGACAATAAATGGTAATATGTGCGAAAAAAAAGGTAAAAATATAATTTTATTGCGGAAAATCGCAAAAAAATATCAAAAATGTATATTTTTTTGCCAAAATATGTTAAAATTATATCAACAAGTGAGGTGTTATTATGCAGGAATATAGTGCGACATTAACTGGTGGACCATTTTTATATAATGAATGCAAAATTATTGGAAAGTATTTATTAGATGGGGAAGACCCTACATTATTAAGGAAAAAAAATATATCTGATAATTTAATAAAATATAAAAAAGTTAATAGTATTTCAAGAGTTAATAGTCCGATCTTTACAAGACTTTTGGTTTTATCAAAAGAACAATTAGATTTTTTTGTTAAAGCAGATATTCAACAGTCAAAATATATGCTTGTATATGCAATAATGAAAACTGATAGATTGGTAAAAGAATTTGTAAGAGAATTATATTATGATAAATTGTTAATGAATGATCAAAACCTTGAAAAATATGAAATAACTAAATGGTTTAATTCTAAATATGATATAAGCGAATTTTTAAGAAGCAGATCAGAATCTACACAATATAAACTTCAACAGGTTATGTTGCAAATAATGACATCTTCTGGATTACTTAAAAAGAATGGGGATTTATACGAGATTAATAGACCATTATTATCAAAAGAATTCATTGATTTATTAAGTGCGACCAATGATTATGAATATGCTCAATCAATAGGAGGATTAGTATGAGAGATTTAAAAGACAGAATATCTATACTAAACAAAGTTATTTTGAATGATGAAATAAAATCAAAAAATAATGGTGATTCAAATTTTAAAATATTTGATTATGATCCTGAAGATAGATATAGAATTGAAGATTACATAACAAATTTTATTTATGATAATAATAAAGACAAAATAATTATGATTAATCTTTATAAAACAATGATGGATGTACTAAAAGAAATAGATTATATAGATATAATTATTGAAGATGAAAAGAATAATGGTACAGCTTATTCAAATAGAATTGTACAAGATGTTCTTGGTATTGGAACAAGATATGATGACTTAATAAAAAATAAGATATTAGAAATTATTGGAGAATCGAAAAATAAAATTATTATTGTTTATGGATTAGAAGGATGTTATCAAATAGTAAGAGGACATACAATATTATCAATTCTTGAACCGGTAATAACGGATAATTCATTAATAATGTTTTATCCAGGAACATATGATGGACAAGGGTTTAAATTATTTAATAAACTAGAAAATGATAATGGATATAATGCTTCTATTATTGCTAGTCGTTAGGAGGAATGAAAAATGTTAAAATTAAATGAATTATATAAAAATGATATTAATAGACCAATTCAAAATGTAATAAAAATTAGTGATGATCAAAAATTGATTAAACAAGAATTGGAAGAATATGTATTAACAAAGGAACTAAAATCTCATTTTAATACATTCTTTAGTTCATATAATAAAAGTATAAATAATGCTACAGATGAAATAGGAGTGTGGATTTCTGGCTTTTATGGTTCAGGTAAATCTCATTTACTAAAAATTATTTCTTATTTACTTGATAATGTTAAAACTACTGATGATAAATATGCAGTAGACTATTTTAATGATAAAATTAATGATTCGATGCTACTTGAGGATATAAAAAGAGCAGGAAATGTATCAGCTGATATCATATTATTTAACATTTCTTCAGTGGCAGGTGTTGAAACAGTAACTCAAAAGAAAGATCAAATCCTTACTGTTTTTGAAAAAACTTTTAATGAAAAGATTGGATTATGTAATTTGCCTGAATGTGCTGAATTTGAAAGATATTTAATTAGCCAAGGTAAATATGAAGAATTTCAAGAAGAATACAAGAATATTAATGGGTTAGATTGGAAAGAAAGTAGAAGAAGAGAATTTCATAGAAAAGATAGAATTAGAAAACCATATGCGAAAGTTATGAACATTTCAGAAGAAGATGCTCAAACATCATTAGTTGAGATAGATAAAGATTATAAAAACAATATTTCTATTGATTATTTTACTAATATAGTAAAAAGTTATTTAGATAGCAAAGGAAGTAATCATCACGTAGTTTTTTTAGTTGATGAGATAGGTCAATATATGGAAGATGATACTTCTCTAATGTTGAATTTACAAACTATTGTAGAGGATTTAGGAAAAAAATGTGAAGGAAGAGCTTGGGTAGTTGTTACAAGTCAAGAAGCCATTGATAAATATACTAAAGTAAAAGGTATGGATTTTTCTAAAATTTTAGCAAGGTTTAATACTAGATTAAATTTAACTTCATCTGATATTGAAGAAGTAATTAAGAAGAGACTATTAGAAAAGAAAGAAGACGAAGCAAAAGCACTTGAAAAATTATACGCTGATAATGAAATCTCAATTAGAAATCTTATTGAATTTCGTGGCGGTGCTACACAAAAAAAATATACTTCTGCTGAAGATTTTGCTGATGTTTATCCATTTATTCCATACCAATTTACTGTATTGCAAGAAGTTTTTGATAATATAAGAAAATATGGTTATACAGGAAAAAGTGTTTCACGTGGAGAAAGAACTTTATTAAAATCAACACAGGAGACAGCACGAAAATATAATGATTCGAATATTGGAACGATTGTTCCGTTATATGCTTTCTATGATTCTGTTGAAGAAGAATTAGATACAAAAAATATTCAAACTATAAATAAAACTAAAGAAAAAGTATCATTGGGTAAATTAGAAGAATTTGATGTTAATGTTTTGGAATTATTATTTATGCTTAAAAACTTAAAAGAAGTACCAGCCAATATTGAAAATATCACAACATTGTGTATTTCAAATATTAATGATAGTAGAGATAATGTTAAGAAAATGATAATAGACTCTTTAAGAAGGTTGGAAAATGAAACTTTAATTCAAAAGAATAACGATGAATATCAATTCTTAACTGATGAAGAACAAGAAATAAATAAAGCAATAAATGGATATCATGTACAACAAAGTGAAATCAGAGAGTTCATCGGAGATATTATTTATAATGAAAATTATCCAAATAGAAGATATACTAAAAATAAACAAAATTTTGATATTGCCAAATTCTTAGATGATAAAAATTATGGATATAATGAAGGTAAAATAGGTATAAAAATATTTACGGATGAAATAGATATACAATCTCAATCAGCGTTAGATAATGGGTTTGCATATATCAAATTAAGTTTGCCATTGCAAACTCATGAAGATATAAAAAGAGCTTTAAGAATACATGCTTATAGACAAGATAAAAGAGTTAGTTCAGCTACTTCAGAAAGAATGACTGAAATATTAGCATTAAAATCAAAAGAAGAAACTGATTTAAGGACAAGATTAAAAACAAGTATAATGAATGTTGTAAAGGATTCACCTATATATATATCTGGCACTGTAAAAGATATTAAAGCTAAAGATTTTGCTTCAAGGATTGAAGAGTCTTTAAGTTACTTAGTAAGTAATATTTATAGTAAGTTTGATTTAATAAAAGTCAACTATTCAGCTGATGGAATTAGAGAATTATGGAATACACAAAACACACAAATGACATTATTATCTCAAACATATTCTAACCAAGACGCATATAATGAAGTATTAGATTATTGCGAGTTGAATGCTCAATCATATAATGATTTATCAATTTTTGAACTAATAAATCATTTTAATAATATTCCATATGGATTTTTAGAAGATGATACTAAATACATACTAGCATTATTATTAAAAAATGAAAAAATTTCATTATTCTTAAATAATAGATTATTGGATGTTATTGAGGATGAAACACTTAATAAGATATTAAAGAAAGATTCTCAAACAATAATCAAAATGAGAAAAAATGTTGCTAAAGATAAAGTAGATTGTGTGGTTAATTTAACTAAACAGGTATTTAAAGATATACTACCAGATGATGAAGATGGAATTAGAAGAGGATTCATTGATATTTTAAGAACAAAGAAAGAATATTTACAAAGATTATTTGATGTAAATTATAACAAATATGAATCATATGAATACCCAGGAAAAGAAACAATTAAAGATTTAATTGATATATTTAATAATATATTAGCAATAAATGATATTAATGATTTTTTTGAAAGAGTATTTATAGAAAATGAATCAATAAGAAATAAAATGTCTGAAGCAGAAAGAGTTGAAGATTTCTTTGATAATCAAAAAGATTTATTTGATAAGGCTAGAGATGTTTTAAATTATTACAATAAAAATTTAACATTTATTAAAATGTCTGGTATCAGCGAAGATTTAGATAATAATATTAATAAAGTTAAAGATATATTAACATCAGAAAATCCTTATAGTGAAATTCCTTTATTAAGAGATTTAAGAAATGATATTAATGAACAATTGATAGTTATTTATGATAAAGCTGCAGAACCAACTATTAACGATATTAAAGAGTTAAAAGATTATATGGTTAAGGAACTTGAAAGTCATTCTTTAAAAGATGATAAGACTTTAGACGATTTTGTTAAAGATTGTGATAAGTCAATTTCAGAATTACAAAGTTCACAGGATTTAGGTAGAGTACATGCATATAAATCAATTTATTTAACTAAAAAAGAAGAATTTGATGAAAAAGTCGTTGATAAAATTAATGCAAGATTAGTTATAGAAGGACAAGAAAAAGGAACTGAGGTAGTTAAGACAACAATTGTACATCCTTCAAACCTTACAAAGGGAAAAGAATATAAAATTAATACTGAAGAAGATATAGATAGTTATATAAATGATATACGACAAGAATTAATTAATAAAATCAAAAATGGAGAGAAATTAATTATTAAATAGGAGATGTATTTATGGAAAAAAGTATACTTAGAAAATTTGCAACAGAATCAAGAAAATTATTGATGACATCTGTTGAAAACCAATTAAAAAAGTATCATATTGATGAAGAATTTAATAAAGTACCTAGTGGAGATTTAGTAATATTAAAAAATGATAAGTATACTTTGCCTCCTATGACAAAAGAAGATTCAGCATTAAGAGATAAACTTATAAGTAGAGTAAGACAAATAACAAAAGAACAAGTTATAGAAGAAGCCGCATATACATGGTTTAATAGAATAATTGCCATAAGATACATGGAATTACATGACATGCTTCCTTTAACAAAAGATAATCAAAGTTTAAATATAAGAGTGCTATCATCAAAAGATGGTAATCATCCTGAAATATTAAAGATGAATAATCTAACAAATTCTGCACTTGATTTAAACATTGATTTAAAAGAGTACGCAAAATTATCTACAGAAAATGAA
>SFSZ01000050.1 GCA_004563275.1 bacterium | reverse complement strand
ACGTTGTATTAATGAATATCGTAATACTTTAACTCTATATACAAATGGGCAAGCAGTTTTTTTGACAGAATTAAAAGATTATCAAATTGCTACTTGTGAACCAGTTATTCAATCACGCAGACCAAATAATCGAATAGATAAAGTACGCCATATGTTTAATAAAAAAGAAAATTAAGTTACTATTCGCTAAATTACAATTTATCGATGAGATCAACTTTCATAGTTGGTCTTTTATTTTTAATAAATTACTTATAGAAATGGAGATGATAATATCGGGTTATTCCCTGAGAATAAAAAATTAAATAAAAATCATTATTTGCACAGAGGTGCTAATTGATGTATAATAATATAGTAATTATTCATTGATGAGTAACTGTGCAATTGTGATGTGGTAGTCCTCTGTATAGTTACTCATCAATGAAGAGAGGACTACCAAAATGAAAAATAGAATAGATACTTCTAGGCAAAAAACGCCTTGGGACAGTAAAGATGAAAAAACTATTCTTCAAAACTTTGTAAGTAAAAAATATAAGGAAAATTATAAAGCGAAGCATCCAAAATTAATAGATACAGATGAAGCAGAATTACTAAACAGTATTACTATTAATAATTGTCGTTATTGCGATAGCGAAAATATAAAGAAGAATGGTAAAAGCAAAAATTGTGTTCAAATATATTATTGTAAGGATTGTGGAAGAAAATTTAATCCAACAACAGGAACTATTTTTGAAAATCATAAAATATCAATAACTGAATGGATTGAATTTTTACTAGATATATTCAATTATGGCAGTACATCATTAACCTCTAGAGTGAATAAAAATAGTATGAATACATCTACTTATTGGTTACAAAAGGTTTTTTTGATTTTACGTGAATATCAAAAAGATATTCTTCTTAAAAAGGAAGTATATATTGATGAAATGTTTTATGCAGTTATAAAAAGTGATTTAAAAACTAAAGATGGAAAAAAATTAAGAGGAATATCACATAATCAATATTGTATAGGCATTGGATATGATAAAAATAATATTTTAGCTAAGGTTGAATGTTTAGGAAAAACTAGTACACAAATTACTTATGATACATTTATTAATCATATTGAAAGTAATTCAAAACTAATACATGATGATGAAAAAAGTCATCGAAAACTAGTGAAAGATTTAAGTTTAATTGATGAAAGTTATAAATCAACTTATTTAAAGACATTAGATGATGAAAGTAATCCTTTAAGACCAATTAATCATCAATGTGATTTAATTAGACAATTTTTAAATACACATAGTGGCTTTGATAGAGATGATTTACAGGATTATCTAAATTTATATTGTTTTATGAATAGTAAGCCCAGAAATAAATTAGAGAAAGTAAATATATTATTGGAACTTGCTTTAAATACAAAAGCAGCATTGAAATATAGAAATCTATTTAATATAGAAGAAGATAAAAAAATCATTAATTAGCACCTCTGTGCAAATAATGATTTTTAAATAAAGATAAAGTTTTAGAAAAAGAAAAAAAGAAACTTGAAAAACAACAACCAAAGTTTGTAATAAAGAAACAAATGAAAAGGAGAATTAAAAACTCTCAAACTTTTTCAAATGTTAAGTCAGTTGCAGATGACGGTTTAATAGAATTAAAAACTGGTGAAGTTGCTTCTTTGATTGAAGTTAAGGCTATTGATTTGTCATTAACGAGTAAATCCGAAAAGAACAACTTTTTTTATGCACTAAAAAGTTTATATCAAATAAGAAATTTAAATCTTAAATGTTATAAACTAGATCAAAAAATAAATTTAAATAATAATAAGATTAATTTAGAAGAATTAATAAATTATTATAAAGATGATTCGCAAAAGGAAAAATTACTTGATGAAAGTAAAAGATTAATTGAAGAATTAGAAGAAAATCACTTCACTATCTCTAGTGTTTATTACTTAGTGGTAATTGCTAAAGACTTAAATACTTTGGAAAAACAATTAGATGAAATTGAAGAAATTATTTCTAACATAACTCCAAGAATTAATATGGAAGTTATTGATAACAGATTAGAAATATATAAATTTTTAACTAACTTATATATGAATCCAAAAGCATTGGATGATTTGATATGGAGTGATTTACCATCCTTAGTATCTCAACTTTCTATCCAAGAAAAAACTAATATGCTTAAGATGGATGATAAAGATATTCAAATGGTAACTATAAAAAATATTCCACCATTTGTAGATGAGCTTTTCTTTGAAGAAATATTTAATGTTCCAGATGTAAGGGCTTGTATTAGTATTAAAGATGCTATTAGTCAAGATGAATTAGTCCGTTGGGTTAATTCTCAATATCAGTTCTTACTATCTGATAGAAGCACAACTAAGAAATTAAGTGATGCTACTGAATTAGACACACAAAAAGAAAACTTTCAAGCATTAATGCAAGATATCAAAAATAGTGATAAAAAGATTAAAGAAGTTTCACTTATTTTAATAGTAGAAGGAGATAAAAAACATAGATAAGAAGTAATAAGAGATTTAAAAAGAATAGCTGATTCATATCAAATAAAATTAGATATTCCAAGATTAAGAAAAATGGAAGCATGGCAAAGTTATGATTTATCAACTAAAACTTTTGAAGATTATTGTTTTTATTTACCAACACTTACTTTAAGTGCAGGTTTTCCTTTTACAAAAACTTATTTTAATGA
>SFSZ01000024.1 GCA_004563275.1 bacterium | reverse complement strand
TAACTATATTAACCACATAATCTATATAGGAATCTTCGTTAGGTAAAATAGTTGTACCATTTATATTTGTTTTATTATAATCTAAACTTGTAGAATAAGAACCACTATATGCTTCTGATAAATTAACAGAAGTTATTCTTATATCAGCATTCACTCTTACTGATGCTATTATATCTTTAACATTTAATTGATTACTAAATGCAGAAAATCCAATTGACAAGAATATCACAAATATTAAAATTGCATAGCTTATAATTACAGATGATTTAAGTTTATTAAAACCTATATTTTTAAACATCGTATTCACCCACAATCCTTTTGGTATCTATTCTGTATATAATTATACTAAATTACATAGTTTAAGTCTATTAAAGTTCATTATTTTGGTATAAAAAATAATCAAGTTAAGTTTAGAATTGATGATCACATAAAAATAGCATTCAGAAAAATATTAGAAAATAAAAAGATTACAATCAATAATATAGGCATTATTAATAGATAATTATAAAAAATATTAATACAGTTATAAACGAATGATAATCTGTATATCAAAAATATATTTTTTTATTTAATAATTAAAAACTATAGCGTTGTATAAACCAGTATTTTGTCTCATAAATTAGATTAGGACTATCATAGTTTTTTACTTTAAGGGGGGTAAAAATGAAGAATAAAAAGGAAAAGAAAAAAACTAATTTTAATTATAGTGAGGAATTTATAACATCAATACCTAATCCTACGGAACAGGAGTTAAAAGCTATTTTTAATAAGAAATATTTTAATTATATAAAAAGAAATGAAAAACGTATGCTTGGGAGCTGTAATTTTGAATAACTCCTATATTACTAAAACATTAGTAAGGGCGGTGTTATATTTAAGATTATCAGATGAAGATCGTGATAAATTAACAAAAGAACAAATATCAAAGAGTATCAAAAATCAAGAATTGATGTTAAGGGAATATGCAGAAAATGAAGGCTGGCAAATTGTAGGTGTTTATAATGATGAAGATTGGTCTGGTGCTGATAGCTCACGTCCAAACTTTAACAAAATGATTGCTGAGTGTGAAGCTGGAAATGTTGATATAGTTTTATGTAAAACACAAGCAAGATTCGCAAGAGATTCTGAACTTATAGAAAAATACATACATAACTTATTTCACGAATGGAATGTTAGATTTCTTACAACAGTTGATAGAATTGACAATACTAAAAGAGAAACTAAAAAAACAAGTCAAATATTAGGATTAACAGATGAATGGTATTTAGAAGATACTTCACTAAATATTCGTGAAACATTTAAGTCAAAAAGAAAAGCTGGCGAGTGCACAGCAAGTTTTTCAAAATATGGATACATTAAAGATCCAGAAAATAATAATCACTTAATACCTGATCCGGTAGCTGCAGAAGTTGTAAAAAGAATTTTTGATGATTATTACAAAGGCGACGGTTTAGAAAAGATTGCTAATAACTTAAACAAAGAAAAAATACCTAGTCCGTTTGAGTATAAGAAAATGCACGGTAGCAAATTACAAATACCTTTATTAAAAGAATATTTAGATTATGACTATATAGAAAAAACCGGAACTTATATTGTAAGTATCAATCTTACAAATAATGAAACACAGATATTAAATAATCTTATTAGTTTTAACTACTTAACTACTGATAAAAAAGTATTTAATAATAAGTGTGAAATTACTTTAAAAAGATATACTCAAAATAAAACTAAAATCTATTATAGTGAAAAAGATAATTTAGATATTAACAAGTTTAATGAAAGTGATTTTGTATTATTAAATGAAGATGATGATATACCTAAAACTGCTACTTGTATTGCTACTAAAACAGATATACTTGATAGAACACATACAATCAGTTATCAATTTGAAATCACATTAAAAGAAAATGTAAGCAAAGAAAAGTTTTATGTTATGCTTAAAAAAGCTGTTGATAATATTGATGTTGATTTAGATTTTAAAATTAATATAAGAAGAAAATTAAAATGGTCTAGTCAAACAATTAAGAGTATATTAAAAGATGAAGTTTATATCGGTAATATGGTACAGTTTAAAACAACAACATTAAGCTATAAAAATCACACATTAGTCTATAATGATGAAGAAGATAGAATAAGAAAAAATGATACTCATACAGGTCTTGTTGATAAAACTATATTTTATACAATACAACAAAGATTAGAAGATAAATCACGAAGCCAACAAAATGGCGAAGTGCATGCTTTTAATAATAAAGTATTTTGTATGAATTGTAATAGAGTTTTTTGTAAGTGTGGTAAAAAACAAGATTCTGGATATGGTTATTTATGTTGTAAAGATAAGAATAATAAATGGTCTAATTGTGATAATAAAAAATATCTTCGTGAAGAAGAATTACATAACTTGGTATTAGAAAAGATTAATGTTTTACTTAACAGGTTTTATGATGAAGAAAGTCTTAATAATGAAAAAGATGAGACAATAGAACAAGATTTATTTAAAGACAAATTAAAGACATTAGAAAAAGAATTAAATAATATTAATAAGGAATTACAAAATAAAAATTCATATTTCCAAAGACTATATGAAGATCGTACTTCTGGGATACTACCAGAAAAAGAATTTTTAATTCTAATGAATAAGTATAAAGATGATACTGCTAAATTAGAAGAAAGGATGAAGATAATAAAAAAAGACATAGCTACTACTGCAACTATGAAAGAAAGTTTAAAATCAAAAAAGAATATCTTTAAGAAGTACAGACATATAGATAAATTAAATGTTGAAATTGTTGGCGACTTTATTGATAAAGTTTTAATCGGTCATTATGACGAAGAAACAAATTCAAGAGATATAAAGGTTATATGGAACTTTCAAATTTAATATATAAAGAAGATTTAAACAAAGGAGCAACTGGTCCAACCGGCCCGACTGGTCCACAAGGAACATAAAAATAAATGAAAATAATAGTATACGCTATTACCAAAAATGAATCTAAATTTATAGATCGTTGGTATAACTCCATGAAAGAAGCAGATGATATCTATGTCTTAGATACCGGTTCTACCGATAATACTGTTGAATTACTTCAAAAACTAAATGTCCATGTTAAACAAGAAATAATTAAACCATGGCGATTTGATGTAGCCAGAAATAAATCATTAGATATGGTTCCAGACGATGTTGATATTTGTGTCTGTACAGATATAGACGAAATATTTGCTCCAGGTTGGCGCCAAGTTCTTGAAGAAAAATTCAAAAATGCTAATCGTTGTCGTTACAATTACATATGGTCTTTTGACAAATACGGCAATCCTGCTGTTAACTTCTATCAAGAAAAAATTCATACCAGAAAAGGTTACACATGGGTAAATCCAGTACATGAAGTATTAAAATGCTCACTTAATGGTGAAAAAATTGTAACCTTAGATGAAATAACATTAAAACATTATCCTGATAGTACAAAGTCTAGATCAAGCTATTTATCACTTCTAGAACTAGCTGTCAAAGAAGACCCTAACAATGACCGTAACATGCATTATCTAGGTAGAGAATATATGTTTTATGGTAAATATGACGATGCCATTACTACTTTAAAAAAACATTTATCAATGCCTACAAGTACTTGGGATGAAGAAAGATGTGCTTCTGAAAGATTTATATCAAGATGTTACACAATGCTTAATAATTTACCTGAAGCTTTAAAACATGCTTTAAGATCCATAAGTGAATGTTCTACTAAAAGAGAACCTTATTTTGAAACAGCTTATGTATATTATCTTATGAATAATTATGAAGCTTCTAAATCTTATTTACTTATGTGTTTAAATCAAAATAATAACAATAAGTCATATATTAATGATCCAGCTTGTTATAATGGCACTGTAGAAGATTTATTAAGTGTTTGTGAATATTACTTAGGTAATTACAAAACATCTCTTAAATGGTCTAAAAAAGCCTTAAAATTAGATCCTGAAAATACAAGAATAATTAATAATAAAGAGTTAATATCCCAAAAAATATATTAACTCTTTTATTTTACTTTTAATTAAAATTGTGTTATATTTTTCCCGTGATGACTATGCAAAACTTAATAATGGCATATCTTGGAGATGCCGCCTATGAACTATATGTAAGAGAATACCTAATAAACAAAGGAATATCTAATGTAAATGATTTACAAAAAGAATCCCTAAAATATGTATCAGCAACTTCTCAAAAAAACATTTTAGAAGAACTAATAAATAATAATATTTTAACTGGTGAAGAACAAGAAATTGTAAGAAAAGGACGTAACGCTCCTAGTCATAAAAGTAAATCAACAGATATAGTTACATATCATAAAGCTACTGGCTTTGAATGTTTAATTGGCTATTTATATCAAAATAATAAAGATAGATTAGAAGAAATTATGAAAGGAATATTAAAATGAGAGTATGTGGAAAAAACGTTTTTAATGAAACCGATAAAAGTAAAATAAAAAAAGTACATCTTAGTTCTAACTTTAAAGATCAAGAAATAATTCAAACAATAAAAAAATCTAACTTAAAATATGTTAATACCGATCCTAAAGTATTAGATAAAATGTTACCAAACAATCAAGGTATTATTATTGAAATATATGACTATGTATATGGAACCCTAGATGATATAACTGATGATACTTTTGTAGTAATGTTAGATCACCTAGAAGATCCTCATAACTTTGGAGCAATTATTCGTTCATGTGAAGCAAAAGGTATAAAAAATATAATTATTCCTAAAGATCGTTCTGTATTAGTTAATGAAACTGTTATGAAAACCAGCACTGGTGCTATTTCAAGAGTAAACATCATAATGGTAAATAATTTAGTAAACGCTATTAATAAATTAAAAGAAAAAGGCTTCTTTGTTTATGCTGCCGAAGCAGGTGGAGAAGATTATCGTAAAGTTTCTTATGCTGATAAAGTATGTTTAATCATTGGTTCAGAAGGATTCGGAGTAAGTCAATTAGTAAAAAAGAATAGTGATTTAATTATAAGTATTCCAATGAAAGGTAAAGTAAATTCATTAAATGCTTCCGTTTCAGCAGGTATATTAATTTTTGGAATAGGTGAATAATGGAATTTAATGATGAAAAATTAATTACCATGTTTTCCGAAAATGATGAAGATGCTAAAAATATTTTATATGATAAGTACAGTTATATAATTTCTATAATTTTAGCTAAATATAAAAGAACTATTTATGCTTTAGGTATTGATATATCAGAAGCCAAACAAGAAGCAATGTTAGCTTTTACAGATGCTCTAATTAAATATTCATCAGATAAAAGCACATCACTTCCTACATTTATATCTCTAGTAGTTGAACGAAAAATTCAAAATTGTATTCGTAAAGCCGAAACAACAAAAAATAAAGTTAATACTGAAGCTTATAGTTTAGAAGCAGAATATGAAGCATTTAAAAGACCTTTAGAAGAAATATTAGGTGATAGTTCTCTAGATCCCCTACATAAAATGGAAAATGAAGAAAGACTAGAAGAATTAACTAAAAAAATAAATGATGATTTATCACCATTTGAAAAAGATGTTTATAAATTAGTTATAAATGGTTTTGGTTATCAAGACATTGCTAAAATATTAAATAAAGAACCAAAACAAATAGACAATACTATTCAAAGAATACGCAATAAAATAAAAGATTTATTATAATAAGTAATAAATCTTTTTACTTGATTTATAATAATAAGTGTGATATATTACATTTAAGCACGAAAAGGTGTTTTTTATTTGAAAAAAATGAGGTGTAAAAATGGCAAAAACTAAAGAAGAAACAAAAAAAGTTGAATCTAAAAAAGTTCAAAAGAAAACTGTAAAAAAAGAAAAGAAAGTATCTACTCCAAAGAAATCATTTATTAAAGAAGTAAAAGCTGAATTAAAAAAAGTAAAATGGCCAAGCAAAGAAGATATGCTTAAATATAGTATTGCAACCTTAGCATTTATTGTTATATTTGGATTATACTTTTATGGTTTAGATGCATTATTTGCATGGATTAGTTCATTAGTAAAGGGGTTATAATTTATGGAAAAAGAATGGTATGTTGTTAACACATATAGTGGACATGAATCTAAAGTTAAAGAAAAATTAGAAATGCGTACAGAATCTATGGGCTTCCAAGATTATATCTTTAGAATTATTATCCCAGAAGAAACTGTTAAAGAAACAATGAAAGATGGAAGCGTTAAAGAAAAAACTAAAAAAATGTTTCCAGGATATATTTTAGTAGAAATGATTATGACAGATGAAGCATGGTATATCGTTAGAAATACTCCAGGAGTAACTGGTTTCATCGGATCAAGTGGAAAAGGTGCTAAACCAACTCCATTAAAACCTCAAGAAATAGATAAAATATTAGCTAATATGGGAATGACAAGAATGGATGTTGATAAAGAATTAACTGTTGGAACAAGAGTTTCAATTGTTGATGGTCCATTCAAAGGCATGGAAGGTGTTATTGATAATCTTGATATTGAAAACAGCAGATTAACAGTTCTAATTGACCTTTTCGGACAAGAAACACCTGTAGAAGTAGAATTATTCCAAGTATCAGCAATTAAATAAAGTTTAATGGTTCTCATTAAACTTTTTTTATGATAATATGATAATATCAGGGAGGCTTATTATGAGAAACAAATCGGTGTTAACAACAATGTTTGAAATATATGGTAAACCTAAAATTGATTGGATGGGTTTTGAAGTGAGTGAAGAAAATACTTTAACCTATCATCATATTATTAAAGCTGAAGATGGAGGCGACGCTAGCCTTGAAAACGGCGCCATTCTAACCAAAAAGGCTCATGCAAAATTACATACTATTGAAGGTTTAGATCCAAAATTATATGAAGAATACAATTATTGGTTTCGTTTAATTAATGATATGAAATGTTCTCCAACTTTTGAGATAATGCAAATTATGTACAGTTTAAAAGATAAACTAGAATATGATATTTCTAATAAAAGACAACTAAAAGAACAAAACAAAATATTAACTATAAAACCAAGGGAAAATAAATAATATGAAGAATCCAGAAATATTAATTGAAATGTATAAAATATATGGAAAACCAACTGTCGATTGGATGGGATTTAAAGTAAGCAAAAATAATCATATAACATACCACCATATTAAAGAAGATCGTAATGGTGGTTTGGAAACAGTTGGAAATGGAGCATTATTAACGGTCAAAGCTCATCAACTTTTACATAAATTAGAGCATACTAATGAAGCAGAATACCAAGAATACCAATACTGGTTTAGAGTAATAAATGATATGAAACAAAGACCTAGTGATGAAATAATGCACATAATGTATACTAAGAAGAAAAAACTATTAGAACAAACTCGAGCAAAACAAAAATAATACTTGAAAACAAGGTAAAGTTGTGATATTATCTTAACTGCAATTATATATTTTTATATAAATGCAAGTGGAGGGGAATGCGGATTAGCCCATATACCACTAAGCGAAAATATGAAAGGATGTGTTTTTCGTGGCAAAAGAAGTCGTAAAGAGAATTAAATTACAAATTCCTGCTGGTAAAGCTACACCTGCACCACCAGTTGGTACAGTTTTAGGCCCTGCTGGAATTAATTTACAAGAGTTCTGTACAAAATTTAACGATGCTTCTAAAGATAAAATGGGAGATGTTTTACCTGTTGAAATTTCTATCTATGATGATCGTTCATTTGATTTTGTATTAAAAACTCCACCAGCTGCATTCTTATTAAAGAAAGTTGCAAAAATTCAAAAAGCTTCTAAAAAAGGAGCAAATGAAGTAGTAGCAACTATTACTCAAGATGAATTACGTAAGATTGCAGAAATCAAAATGCCAGATCTTAATGCTTATACTATTGAAGCAGCAATGAATATTATTGAAGGAACTGCTCGTAACATGGGTATAGCTGTTAAAGGATTAAATGATGCAGAATTAGCTGAACAAGCAAAAGAAGCAGCTGAAGAAGAAAAAGAAATGGCAAAAAGAGACGCTGAACTTGCAGAAATGGAAGAATCCATTGCAAACACTTCTGCTGAAGTAGAAGTTATTGGCGAAAATAAAGAAGAAAAAGAAGAAAATTAATTATCCGCAATTAACCACGATTGGAGGGAAAAATAATGAAAAAACTAGGAAAGAAATATGTGGAAGCTTCTAGTAAAGTCGATAAAACTAAAGTTTATGACTTAGCTGAAGCAATAGAATTAGTAAAAACTACAAGTATTACTAAATTCGATAGCTCTGTAGAAGTTGCTATGAATCTTAATATTGATACTAAAAAATCTGATCAACAATTAAGAGGTTCAATCGTACTTCCTAACGGGACTGGTAAATCAAAGAAAATCTTAGTTCTAGCTAAAGGAGCTGCTGCTACTGAAGCAAAAGAAGCAGGTGCTGACTTTGTTGGAGATCAAGATTTAATTGATAAAATTTCTAATGAAAACTGGTTTGATTATGATGTAATAATCGCTACACCAGAAATGATGCCTGCTTTAGGTAAAATTGGTAAAGTTTTAGGACCAAAAGGATTAATGCCAAACCCTAAAACTGGAACAGTTACACCTACACCTGCAAAAACTGTAGCAGATGTTAAAAAAGGTATGGTAGAATATCGTGCTGATTCATTAGGAAACATTCACGGAGTAATCGGTAAAGTATCTTTCGAAGATAAAGCTTTACAAGAAAACCTTACATATTTTGTAAATACTATCTTAAAGAATAAACCTAAATCAGTTAAAGGAGTATTCGTTAAAAGTATTTCAATTTGTACAACTATGGGTCCTGGAATTAAATTAAATATTAATTCTTTTGACAAATAGTTAAATATGTAGTATATTAAATTCGTTAAAAAAACTTTTTATCCGAAGAAAGCAGGGGCAATTGCTTAATAATCCTGCCGAGGAAAGCATAGAAATTAACTATAACTTTCCTCATGGAAAGTTTTTTTATAAAAACAAAAGGAGGAAGAATATGGCAAGTGAAAAAATTCTTAACGCAAAAAGAGAAGTAGTTAATGAAATTGCTGACAAAATCAAAAATTCAGAATCAGTAGTATTATTTTCTTACCAAGGATTAACAGTTGCTGATATGGCTGAATTAAGAAGTAAACTTAAAGAAGCTAACGGCGAAGTTAAGATTTATAAAAACACTTTAGTAAGAAGAGCTACAGATGAAATGAATTTAGATATGGCAAATGTTCTTGAAGGACCAAATGCTATTATATTTGGTAAAGAATTATTGGAACCAATTAAGGTTTTATCAAAATTCACAAAAGATCATAAATGCGCTGAAATTCGTTCAGGAATTATCAATGGTGAAGTTGTTGGAATTGACACTATCAATGAATATGCTAGTATTCCATCAATGGAAGGCTTACTTACTATGCTTGCAGGTGGTATGATAGAACACGTTAAAAATCTATCTATAGCATTAAATTTATATGCTGAAGGATTAGAAAAGTAATTTAAAAAGAAAGGAAAAAGAGAAAATGGCTAAAATTACAAAAGAAGATTTTATTAATTCATTAAAAGAAATGACTATTCTTGAAGTTAAAGAATTAGTTGACGCTATGAAGGAGGAATTCGGAGTAGATCCATCAGCTGTAGCTGTTGCTGCTGCACCTGCTGCTGCTGTTGAAGAAGGACCTTCTACAAAAACTGTTGTATTAAAAGACGCTGGAGCTGCTAAAATCCAAGTTATCAAAGTAATTCGTGAAATTACTGGTTTAGGATTAGTAGAAGCTAAAGGTGTTGCTGACAATGGTGGAAACATTAAAGAAAATGTTTCAGTTGACGAAGCAAACGAAATTAAAGCTAAATTAGAAGAAGCTGGAGCTACTGTAGAATTAGCTTAATAAAAAACCTTTTAAAGGTTTTTTTATTTGCTATATTTAATTTTATAAAGTATAATTATTATATAATTTATATAAAATTAATCAATAAAGAGGGATGATTATGAAATTAAATCAAAAAGGCTGGGGCTTTGCAATGATGGCATTTCTTATGTCTATACTAATATGTGCATTATTTTTTGCTATTTATTATATATATAAATTTTATCAAAATGTGCCAGTTAATCTAGTAAATAATAAAATTTGTATAATTGAGGTAATAAAATAATGAAGAAAATTTTAATTATATGGACAGTATTTGCAGTTCTTTTAGTTGGAACATTAACAACAGTGGGATTTGCCATAAAAAAACAAAATAAAGAATACAGATCATTGGAAGAAAAAATTAAATTTGAGGCTCAAAGATATTATGGAGTAAAACCTGTTGAATTAAAAGCGGGTGCTTATATATCCATAACCGAATTAAAAAATAACGGATATGAAATTAATAATGTTATCAATGGTGATACTTGTACGGGATACGTTCTAATAACTTCCCAAATGTCACTAATAAAGTATAACCCATATTTAAAATGTGAAAAATATACTACAAAAGGATATAATTCACTATATGACACAAAATCATCCGCTTGTACAGATGCATGTTAAAAAAGTATATTTTATACTTTTTTTATTTTATTAAACATAAACTAATAAAAGGGTATAAATTTATCGTAAAAATACCTAAAAAAGCTTAAAATATATTGACATAAAAATATCTTAATGTTATATTATTTATGCATTTAATTTTGGTTCTATCCCAGATAGAACCTTAATTTAAGTAATTTACAACACACCAGGATGTGTGCTTAGAAAGGAAGAAAAAATATGCCTACAATTAATCAATTAGTTAAATCTAAAAGAAAAGATAAAACTAAGAAGAAGAAAAGTCCTGTATTAAACGTTGGATTTAATAGTATGGAAAGAAAGACTACAAAAACTGATCATCCACAAATGAGAGGTGTATGTACTCGTGTTGGTACTAAAACTCCAAAGAAACCAAACTCAGCATTAAGAAAATATGCTCGTGTTAGACTTTCAAATGGACGTGAAGTAGATACTTACATACCAGGTGAAGGACATAACTTACAAGAACATAGCGTTGTTCTAATTCGTGGTGGCCGTGTTAAAGACTTAATCGGTGTTCGTTATCATATCATTCGTGGTACATTAGATACTCAAGGTGTTAATGATCGTAAACAATCAAGAAGTAAATACGGTGCTAAATATAAGGAGGAAAAAATATGCGTAAAAGACGTGCAATTAAACGTGATGTTTTACCAGATCCTATATACAATTCAAAAGTAGTTACTAAATTAATCAACGCTGTTATGAACGACGGAAAAAGAGGAACTGCTTCTAAAATTTTATATGAGGCATTTGATAAAATAAAAGAACAAACAAATCAAGATCCGATGGAAGTTTTCAATAAAGCCATGGAAAATATTACTCCTGCTTTAGAAGTAAAATCACGTCGTGTTGGTGGATCTAACGTTCAAGTTCCAATTGAAGTTAGTGAAACAAGAGCCCAAACCTTAGCTCTTCGTTGGTTAGTTAACTATTCAAGACTAAGAGGCGGTAGAGGAATGGCTAATAAATTAGCTGCAGAAATTATTGATGCTGCAAATGGTGTTGGTGGAGCTGTTAAAAAGAGAGAAGACACTCATAAAATGGCGGAAGCTAATAAAGCATTTGCTCATTATAGATGGTAGGTTTTTATGGCAAGAGATGTTACATTAGACAAAATTCGTAATATAGGAATTATGGCTCATATCGATGCCGGAAAAACAACATTTACAGAAAGAGTTTTATTCCACACAGGAATTACTCATAAAATTGGAGAAACACATGATGGTGAATCTCAAATGGACTGGATGGAACAAGAAAAAGAAAGAGGTATCACAATTACTAGTGCTGCTACAACTGCTCACTGGAAAGGATATCGTTTCAATATTATTGATACACCAGGTCACGTAGACTTTACTATCGAAGTACAAAGAAGTTTAAGAGTACTAGATGGTGCTGTTACTGTATTAGACTCACAAGCAGGTGTTGAACCACAAACAGAAACAGTTTGGAGACAAGCAAACGAATATAAAGTTCCAAGAATGTTCTTCTCAAATAAAATGGGAAAATTAGGAGCTGACTTCGAATATAGTTTAAAAACTATTAAAGATAGATTAGGCGCAAATGCTGCTCCTATCGCTTGGCCAATTGGTGCTGAAGATAACTTCCAAGGAATTATTGATATTCTTAATAGACAAGCTATCTACTATGATGGTGGACAACATGAAGATTTTGAAATCAAAGAAATTCCTGAAGATATGAAAGATTTAATCGAAACAAAGAGAATTGAATTAATCGAAGCAGTAGCTGAATTTGATGATGAATTAATGGAAAAATACCTTGAAGGTGAAGAAGTAAGCGTTGATTTAATTAAACGTGCTATCCGTAAAGGAACATTAGCAGCTGAATTCTTCCCAGTAATGTGTGGTGACGCACTTTCAAATAAAGGTGTTAAATTTGCATTAGATGCAGTTATCGATTACATGCCATCTCCTACAGATGTAGCTGCTATTGAATGTTATGATAAAAATGGAAATGATGTTTTACGTCACCCAAGTGATAGCGAACCATTTACAGCATTAGCATTCAAAATTATGACAGATCCATTCGTAGGTAGATTAGCATTCTTCAGAGTATATTCTGGGGTATTAAAATCTGGTTCTTATGTTCTAAACTCAACAAAAGGAGAAAAAGAAAGAATCGGACGTCTCTTACAAATGCATGCTAACCAAAGAAAAGAAATTCAAGAAGTTTACTGTGGTGAAATTGCTGCAGCTGTAGGATTAAAAAATACAACAACTGCTGATACATTATGTGATGAAAAAAATCCAGTTATTATGAAAGGTATGGAATTCCCATTACCAGTTATCGATATGGCTATTGAACCAAAATCAAAAGCTGATCAAGATAAGATGGGCTTAGCATTGCAAAAATTAGCAGAAGAAGATCCAACATTTAAATATAAAACTGATGTTGAAACTGGACAAACAGTAATTTCTGGTATGGGTGAATTACACTTAGATGTACAAGTAGACCGTATGAGAAGAGAATTTGGTGTAGAAGCTAACGTAGGTAAACCACAAGTTGCTTACCGTGAAACTTTAACTCAAACTGCTGAATGTGAAGGTAAATATATTAAACAATCAGGTGGACGTGGACAATACGGACATGTTTGGATTAAATTCGAACCAAATAAAGATAAAGGTTATGAATTTGTTGATGCAATCGTTGGTGGTGTAGTTCCTCGTGAATATATTCCAGTAACAGATAAAGGTTTACAAGAAGCTATGGCTGGTGGGGTATTAGCTGGCTACCCAATGGTAGACGTTAAAGCTACATTATTTGATGGATCATACCATGATGTAGACTCATCAGAAATGGCATTCAAAATTGCTGCATCAATGGCTTTAAAAGAAGCTAAAAATAAATGTAAACCAGTTCTTTTAGAACCTATTATGAAAGTATCTGTAGTAGTGCCAGAAGAATACATGGGTAATGTAATGGGAGATTTAACATCTCGTCGTGGTAGACCACTTGGTCAAGAATCACGTGGCAATGCATTACAAATTACTGCAATGGTACCATTATCAGAAATGTTTGGTTACATGACTTCATTAAGAAGTAATTCACAAGGTCGTGGAACATTCGTTATGGAACTAGATCATTATGAAGAAGTTCCTAAATCAATCGCTGAAGAAATTATCAAGAAAAACAGCGTAAACTAATTGAATAATACTTGAATTATATTCAAGAATTAGATAAAATATATCTTGTAATAAGAAATTAAATTTATAGGAGGAAAAAATATGGCAAGACAAAAATTTGATCGTAGCAAACCACATGTAAACATTGGTACTATCGGACACGTAGACCATGGTAAAACTACATTAACTGCTGCAATTACAAAATATTTTGGTGATTTCGTTGATTATGCTGATATCGATAAAGCACCTGAAGAAAGAGAACGTGGTATTACTATTAATACTGCACACGTTGAGTATGAAACTGAAACACGTCATTATGCTCACGTAGACTGCCCAGGACATGCTGACTATGTTAAAAACATGATTACTGGTGCTGCACAAATGGATGGAGCTATCTTAGTAGTTTCTGCTGCAGATGGTCCTATGCCACAAACTAGAGAACATATTTTACTTGCTCGTCAAGTAGGAGTTCCTAGAATCGTTGTTTACATGAACAAATGTGATCAAGTAGATGACAAAGAATTATTAGACTTAGTAGAAATGGAAATCAGAGAATTGTTAGGAGAATACAACTTTGATGCTGATTGTCCTATTATTAGAGGATCTGCTCTAAAGGCTCTTGAAGGAGATCCAGAAGCTGTACAATCTATTAAAGATTTAATGGCTGCTGTTGATGAATACATTCCAACTCCAGAAAGAGATAATGATAAACCATTCTTAATGAGTATCGAAGATGTATTTACAATTTCAGGACGTGGTACAGTTGTTACTGGACGTGTTGAAAGAGGTAAATTAAATCTTAACGATGAAGTTGAAATCGTTGGATTAAAACCAACTAAGAAAACAGTTGTTACTGGAATCGAAATGTTCAGAAAATCTTTAGATTATGCTGAAGCAGGAGACAATGCTGGTGTATTACTTCGTGGTATAAACAGAGACGAAGTTGAACGTGGACAAGTATTAGCTAAACCAGGTTCAGTTACTCCTCATAAAAAATTCAAAGCTTCTGTATACGTATTATCTAAAGAAGAAGGTGGACGTCATACTCCATTCTTCTCAAACTACAGACCTCAATTCTATTTCAGAACTACAGATGTAACTGGTGTTATTGAACTTCCTCAAGGAGTTGAAATGGTTATGCCAGGTGACAACGTAGAAATGACAGTAGAATTAATCAGTATGGTTGCTTTAGAAAACGGAACTAAGTTCTCAATTCGTGAAGGTGGACGTACTGTAGGTGCTGGTACTGTAACAGAAATTATGGAATAATAAAAAAGACTCACGCAAGTGAGCTTTTTTTATTTACTTAAATATTTAAAAATAGTATTATTATAATAGGTGAGAGTATGCAAGGGCTACTTAAAAAGAATAAAAATATCTTAAAATCAATAAATACCAAGAATCTATTTATTAGATTTTCCTTTTTTCTTTTTGCATGTTTTATTTATGCCTTAGCATATAATCTATTTTACGTGCCAAATGATATAGTAGTTGGAGGAATGAGTGGATTAGCGATTATCGTTAAACAATTAACCGGAATGTCCACTACAACATTTTTATATCTAACAACTGCAATTATATTAATAATATCCTATATATTCTTGGGAAAAGGTGACGTTATTAACACCTTAATCGGATCTGTCACTTTCACAGTTCTTGTTTCCTTAACGGAACCATTAGTTAAATTAATAAATATCAATTTTAACAATATGTTTGTAGTAATACTAGTTTCTTCAATAATGAGAGGAATATCCAATGGCATAATATTTAGAACGGGATTTAATACCGGTGGATCAGATGTCATCGCTGAAGTAGTAAATAAATATTTTAAATTATCAGTTGGAAAATGTAATCATATAGTTAATGCTATTATTATAATAATAGGAACCTTAACATTTGGTCTAACCAAAACAATTTATTCAGTAATTATCTTAACTATATCGTCAAATTTAATCGATGTAGTAATGTTAGGAGTTAATGACAGTAAAATGTGTTACATCAAAAGTAAAAAGTGGAAAAAATTAAAAAAGATAATAATTAATGATTATCACATAGGAGTAACAGAAATAGGGAGTAAGGGTGGAATATTTAATAAAGAAGATCCAACACTATTTGTTATAGTTCCATTTGATTTATATTATGGATTTAAACACTCAATAATAACTGAAGATGAAAATGCATTTATAGTAGTACACGACTGTTATACTGTAAAAGGCGGATATAAAAAGAAATTTTTACCATTTTAAAGTATATAATTTATATACTTTTTATTTTTATTAAAAATTTATTATGATATAATATATGAGTAAAGGAGCACTTTATGGAAGAAATAGAAAAATTAGATTTAATTGAAAATAACGAAAATACTGAAGTTTTAGATATATCCGAAACAAATATTCAAGAAAATAGTCACAAATTAAGCATCCTAGAAACATATGGTGAAAATTTAAGCTCTAAAGAATTTATAACTGATCCAGCAATAGGTAGAGAACAAGAAATAAACGAAATGATTCTAGCATTAATCACTCCTGATAAAAGTGCTTTATTAGTTGGTAAACCTGGTATAGGTAAAACTGCAATTGTAGAAGGTCTAGGATATCGTATCAACATTGGACAAGCTCCAGATGCTCTAAAAGGATGGAATATCATAAAAATTAATATTCCTTCATTACTAGGTAGTAGTAAAACTGATGAAGGTAATATGGAATCAAGACTAGAACTTTTACTTCAAGAACTAAAAACAGTTGATCACACCATACTTTTTATAGATGAAGTTCACCTTTTAGTTAATAAAGCTGCATCAAACAATGGTATTGATTTTGCCAATATGTTAAAACCATTCTTAGATAGAGGAACAATTAAAATGATAGGGGCAACCACTACCGAAGAATATGAATCATATATTTTAAGAGATAGAGCTTTTTTAAGAAGATTTATTAAAATTGATATTGCTGAAGCAGATGAAGATACAGTTGTAAAAATTCTTATGGGTACATATCCAAAATTTGAAAAGAAAATGGGATTAAAACTTGCATATACCGATTTCCAAAAAGAACAAATATTTAAATTTTTAGTAAGTGCAACTAGTGAATATAAAAGAGTTTATGAAATGCAAAGTAGATATCCTGATATAACTTTAACTCTTTTAGCAAACTCTTTCAGTTATGCATTGTTTGAAAATTCAAAAGAAGTCAAACTCCAACATATTTATAAAGCATTATGCAATTTTAAGGGAATATATCCAGATGCTAAAGTTAAAGAAATTGCTAAATTTAAAGAAACATTTGCTGATTGGCTAGCAGAAGAAAATGTAATTTTAGATGCATAAAAAAATTCGGAATTTTCCGAATTTTTATTTTGTAATTTGTGTTTTTAATTCTTTTTTAGCGGCTCTTTCAGCAAATAAACAATTAGCAAGATCTGGACTTACACCAAAAGTTTTAGCGTATTCAGCAGCTATTTGTTCAACAAATCTAAAGTCTTCATGATTTAAAGCTATATATTCTTCAGTAGCTTTAACTAAATCTGAATTTTCAAAAGCAATACCTACCTCTAAAGATTTTAAAGCAGCTGGATCTTCTTCATCAATAGCCATTGCATTATTAATAAATTTTTGATGAGCATTAATTCTATTATCACGAATAGTATTAATAATCTCTCTGTTTCCATTTACATCAATGATAGATGGATAATTTTGTAATCTCCAAATTATTTCATTAACCCTTTGAAACATAGCAGCTCTTTCTTCAGTAGTTTTAGCAGCTAATAAAGCAGCATACATATTTGAAGTCATTCTACTAACTTCGTTTAGAAGTTCTCTTCTAATCATCAACCTCTAACCTCCCTTTCGATGAGACATATATTACTACAATTTTAATAAAAAGTCAACAAAAATCATTTTATAGCAGTAGTACAAACAGCACATCAAATGATTTAATTTTAAATTTTTTCATTTGTTTATGTAAATACTATAGTATGACATACCATAATTAGTCACTATTTCATTAAAAGTCTACGTTTCATCATAAAATCTAAAATATATTTTTAATATACTGCTTCTTTATTTATCTCTCCCAATTGGGATTCACATCACTATTTATTTGTTTTATAATCTATACCTTGGTAAGCTTTATTCTTTTTAAGCATCCTTACAACACCATTAAGCACATCAATTTTATGTATCGCCCATAAAGGAACAATTAAATCCTCTTTTTTAGGATCTCCAGTTAATCTATGAATAACAATACTAGGTTTTAATAATCTTATTTGTTTATATAAAATAACAATATATTCATCCAAAGTTAATAAATTAAATTTTTCTTTCTCATAAATATAAGCAAGGGGAGTATTTTTAACTACAAATAAATTATGTATTTTAATTCCATCAATATCTAACTTATTTAAATAATTAATATTATCAAGCATCATTTCTTCTGTTTCTCCAGGTAATCCATCAATAATATGAACAACAACATTTATATTATTCTTTTTTAATAATTTTACACACTTATCAAAATTTTTTAAATCATGACCTCTATTTATATACTTTAATGTACTATCATGCATTGATTGTAAACCTAATTCAATAGTTAGAAAAGTACGTTTATTAAGATCAATCAAATATTCTAAAATATCTTCATTTATACAATCACTTCTAGTTCCAATCGATAAGCCGATAACATTATCAAACTTTAAAACAGTTTCAAATCTTTTTTTTAAATTATCTACAGTATCATAAGTATTAGTAAAAGAACCAAAATAAGCAATATATTTAGAATCAGGCCATTTCTTTGAAATCATTTCCACTTGATCATGATATTGTTCTTCAAGAGTTTTATTTCTATTTCCTGCAAATTCATTACTTCCTGAACAAAAAATACAACCACCTTTACCATTAACTCTATTAGGGCAACTAAACCCACCATCAAATGATAATTTAACCACCTTACCACCAAATTTATTTTTATAGTAATCACTTAAATTGTTATAGTACACTTCAATCACCCCTATTTATTTTAACATAAATATGTTAATATGTATTTAAGGAGAGATAAATGAAAAAGAAAATTACAAGTATTTTATTAACAATATTATTTGGAGGAATATTATATTATATTTCTTTACCAGCAATAAACTTTACTAACATTGGATTCTACATGTACGTCTTTATGATTTTAATATTCTATTATTTTATAGACTTAACTTTAAATTTTAATCTTAAAAGAATTAATTTAAGAAATAGAAAACCTAAATTAAACATTCTTTATTTAATTCCCCTAGTGTGTATAATCTTAGTTATAGTAAATCTAATTAATTCACCATTATTTATGTCAAAAAAATATGCAACTAGAATCACTATTAATCAAGATAAAAACTTTACAACTGACATTAAAGAAGTTGATTTTACTAAATTACCATTATTAGACAAAGCTTCAAGTCAAAAACTAGGAGATAGAGTAATGGGACAAATGAGTGATATGGTAAGTCAATATGATGTATCGGATTTATATACTCAAATTAATTATAATAATCAAATATTTAGAGTAACACCTTTAGAATATGCTTCACCAATTAAATGGTTAACTAACAGAAAAGAAGGTGTAAAAGGGTATATTACCGTTGATAGTGTCAATGGAGAAGCTAAATTAACTAGATTAAAAAAAGGTATGAAATATCTTCCATCTGGTTTATTTAATGATAATCTTACAAGAGTTTTAAGATTTAAATATCCAACTTTAAATTTTGGTGACTATTCATTCGAAATAGATAATGAAGGAAATCCATACTGGGTAGTACCAGTTATTAAATATCATGGCATTGAACTTAGAGCCGAATTATCAGGAGTAGTAGTTTTAGATGCTATTACCGGTAAAAGTGTTAAATATAACGTTGGTTCAATTCCAACCTGGATTGATATTGCCTATAGTGCTGATTTAATAATTGAACAAGTAGATGATTGGGGAACATATCAAGATGGTTTCTTAAATAGTGTTTTTGGTCAAAAAAATGTTGTTAATACCACCGACGGATATAACTATTTAGCAATGAATGATGATATTTATCTTTATACAGGATTAACCTCAATTGTAAATGATGAATCAAATTTAGGATTTATTCTAACTAATATGAGAACTAATGAAACATCATTTTATAGTGCACCAGGTGCCGAAGAATATTCCGCCATGGCATCAGCTGAAGGAGCAGTTCAACAAATGGGATATAAATCAACATTCCCATTACTTATCAACTTAAACAATAAACCAACATACCTAGTAAGTTTAAAAGATGCAGCCGGCTTAGTTAAAATGTATGGATTTGTCGATGTTTCAGATTATCAAAAAGTTGTAGTTACAGATTCTTCTAAAGGTATTGAACAAGCAGCTAAAAATTATTTAGGAAAAGATTTTACCGAACAAGATGACACCAAATTAACTGAAAAAGAAATAACAATCAAATCAATTAAAACTGCAACAATAGATGGTAATACTTATTATTACTTAATAGACAAAGAAAATAATAAATATAAAGTATCAATCAAAGTAAGCGATAAATTACCATATTTAAAAGCTGATCAATCTATAAAAATCGGTTATTCCCAAGAAGCAGAAATAACTATTATTAAAAAGATTTTTTAAAGGAGATTTCTCCTTTTTTTATGTTATAATATCAAAGTGAGGTAGAATATGAACGAAATAGTAATTAACGAATTAGCAACAGAGCTAAACATCAAAAAAGAACAAATTAAAGCTGTCTTACAGCTATTAAGCGAAGGATCAACAATTCCTTTCATAGCCCGCTATCGTAAAGAAGCAACTGGTGCTTTAGATGAAAATCAAATCGAAAAAATAAATGAAAAATATACATATTATAATAACTTAATGGAAAGAAAAGAAACAGTTATTAGATTAATTGATGAAAAAGGTATGCTTACTGATGAAATAAAATCTAATATTTTAGCATGTACCAAATTAGTAGATGTTGAAGATATTTATTTACCATATAAAGAAAAGAAAAAAACCAAAGCAACAGAAGCAATAAAAATGGGGTTAGAACCTTTAGCAAAAATAATAATGTCTTTTCCAACTAAAGGAGATATGTCATCAATTTGTAAGATTGTTCCTGTCGAAGAAGCAATTGCTTTAGAAAACACTAAATATATCATAAGTGAATGGATAAGTGATAATGCTTATTATCGTAAATTTGTCAGAAACTATATTTATAACAATGGTACTATCGAATCAAAATTAAAGAAAAATGCTGTTGATGAAAAGAAAACATATGAAATATATTATAACTTTAGTGAAAAAATAAAATATGCTAAAAGTTATCGTATCCTTGCAATTAATAGAGGAGAAAAAGAAGGTATCTTGTCTGTAAAATTAGATTATGATACCGATTATATCTTTAATCATTTAAAAACCAAAATCATTAAAAATCCATCATCATTTGTAACCGAATATGTTGAAAACGCTATTAAAGACGCTCTAAAAAGATTAATATATCCATCTATTGAAAGAGATGTTAGAAGTGAATTAACTGAAAAATCAGAAGATACCGCTATCGAAGTATTTAAAGAAAATTTAGAAAACTTACTTATGACAAGACCATTAACCGGATATCGTGTCTTAGGCTTCGATCCAGCCTTTAGAACCGGTTGTAAACTAGCATGTTTAGACGAAAAGGGAAATGTTCTACATAAAGACGTAATATACCCACATGAGCCTAAAAATGATAAAATAGGGGCTGCTAAGAAACTCCTAGAACTAATCTCAACATATAATTTAAATCTAATCGCTATTGGTAATGGAACCGCATCGAGAGAAAGTGAAGAATTTGTCGCAGAAACCATTAAAAATCTTAAAGGAGTTTATTACATAATCGTTAGTGAAGCAGGGGCAAGTGTCTATTCAGCATCAAAAGAAGCTCAAAGAGAATTTCCTGATTACGAAGTTCAAGAAAGATCAGCCGTAAGTATCGGTAGAAGAGTAATAGACCCATTATCAGAGTTAGTTAAAATAGATCCAAAAAGTATCGGAGTAGGAGAATATCAACATGACGTTAACACTAAAAAATTAACTGAATCACTAGATTATACAGTAAGTAAAGTAGTTAATAACGTTGGAGTAAACATTAATACATCATCATCATTTATTCTAAAATATATCTCTGGACTAACCAAACCAATAATTGATAAAATTATCAAATTTAAAGAAAAAAATGACTTTAAGGATCGTACAGAAATAAAAAAATTAGCAAATGATAAAGTATATGAACAAGCAATTGGTTTCCTTAGAATTAATAATGGAACTAATCCTTTAGATAATACTGGAATTCACCCAGAAAGTTATGAATTAACCAATCAAATATTAAAAGACTTAAATTTAGACATTAAAGATATTAATACAGACAAATTTAAAGAAACTCTAGAAAATGTTGATATCAATACACTTATAAACAAATATCATGATGAATATACCATCAAAGATATAATTAAAGAATTAAAGAATCCAGGACTAGATCCAAGAACCGAAGCCCCAGCACCTATTTTAAGAAATGATGTTCTTACTATAGATGATTTAAAAGTAGGCATGCAATTAAAAGGAACTGTTAGAAATGTTGCTTCCTTTGGAGCATTTGTTGATATTGGCCTACACAATGATGGCTTACTACATATATCTAAAATGAGTACTAGTTTTGTAAAAGATCCTACTGATATCGTAAATGTAGGAGATATTATCACTGTATACGTAGATGAAATATTTAAAGATAAAGAAAAAGTCACACTTTCTTTAATAAAAAAATAAAAAACACTTGAAAAATTGACAAGATATGGTATAATTAATCTTGTCAATCAAATGCAGGTGTAGTTTAATGGTAGAACTTCAGCCTTCCAAGCTGACCACGTGAGTTCGATTCTCATCACCTGCTCCAATTAAAAATTAATCATTCGTAAGAATGATTTTTTTATGTTTATAAATCATCCATCCAAAAAAGAAAGGATGGTGATAAAATGAAATTAATATCAGCTGTAAGTCCTAGTTGTGGAGCTAAACTTGATGTTAATCCAAAGGAAGAAACTGTAGTTTGTAAATATTGTTAAAGTACGATAATAATTCAAGATGCTATTGAAAA
>SFSZ01000023.1 GCA_004563275.1 bacterium | reverse complement strand
TTGCCTGCATTACTGGGGTAACGCTTAGAATTGTCATTCCTAAAATTAATGACATTTTTGTTTTAAGTTTCATATATACCTCACTATTCTATATCGAGTATACACCTTTTCGACATTTTGTGCAATAAAAAAGAAGTCACATTAGACTTCTTGAATAACAGCAATTATCATTGGTTTACATTCAGTTTCAACATAGAAGTATTTGCTTAGTTTTTCTCTTATTTCGGTTTTAATATTATTAAAATCAACATAATTATTATTGGTATTGTTAACAATTACTTCTTCAGATATTCTTTTGATTTCTTCAATCATTTCTTTTGAATCTTTAACATAGATAAAGCCTCTTGTTGTTACTTCGGGACCTACTAATAATCTTTTATCTTTTTTAGAGATAGTAGCACTTACTAAAACTATTCCATTTTCAGATAACATTTCACGATCTTTAATTACTAGATCACCAACGTCATCTGATGATGTTCCATCAATTAAGACATCATCTATAAAGATATGTTCAGGACTATCAATTAATTTTTTATCTACTATGTTTATAACGTCACCATTTTGTTTTAGGATTATATTATCTTTATCATAACCTAAGTTACTTGCTAAATCAGCATTCCCTACCATATATCGATATTCACCTTTAACAGGAATAAAGTATTTTGGTTTAAGTAAATCCATCATGATCATTAAATCTTCTGAAGATGCATGAAGTGAGATCCCTTTTTCTTTTGGAATACTTATAGTATTAATTCCCATATAAGCTAATTCATTTTCTATTTTTACAAATAATTTTTCGTTTTCATCGTATTTTGGTTCAGCAAAACATACTGTATCATTAGAATTAAATTTGATAAATTTATCGTTTCCGGATAGGATTTTTTCTAATGAATTGTATGGTAATGCTCGATCATCACAAACTAATAATATTGAATTTGAATCGTTTACGTTACTTAAATCACCAATGATGCCATCATCTATAGTGATGTATTTTTCTTCTAATGCCATATTGATAATATTTTGAAGTTTTTTACCCATGATGACTATTTTACGATGAGTATTTTTAGCAGCGTTAAAGATTCCTTCAATGGTATATAAATGGATTGGTAAAACACTAAATATTACTCTTCCTGGTGCTTTAGTGATAACGTTCTTAAAGAATGATACCATGTGATGACTAGGACTTGTATGGCCAATATTTTCAGAGAATGATGATTCACATAATAATGCTAATACACCTTGTTTGCCTACATAGGCTATTTTACCTAAATCCATGTGATATGGTCCCATCATAGATGGATCAATGATAAAATCTCCAGTATAACAAATAGCACCATCATTGGTATATAAAACATACATGACACTATCTGGTACTGAATGATTTACTTTAATTGGGAAAATACTTAATTCTTTATCAAATGATAGTTTTTTGTGTGCTTCTATTAAATGAAGATTATCTTCATTTATACCTTCTAATTTCATTTGATTAATTGTATACTTAGTTGCATATATTTTAATGCCTGGAATTAATCTAATTAAATCTGATACTCCACCATAACTTTCAGGATGTGCATGAGTTATAAATACACCTTCAATACGATCTTTATTATCTATTAAATAAGAATAATCTGGAATAATATAATCGATTCCAAAGATATTATCTGTAGCATATTTTAAACCAGCATCAAAAACAAATATCTTGTTATTTACTTCAACTACATAGGTGTTTTTACCATTTTCGTCTAATCCACCCATGCCAAAAATTTTTATTTTACTCATTAAAATCACTCTTTCTATAATTAATTACAAGAATTGCTTAGCAGAATTAATTATAGCAGATTTTTAATTAATTTTCAATATTTTCGTTTATGACCTTACTTAAGTAATCGATTTGAAGGTCTTGTTTATTTATTTCATTCAACAGTAATTTTAAATTATCTAAAGAAAGAGAACTACTAATTAGAATAATATCTCCACTACCTAATTTATTTAAAGAATTTATTATACCATTGTTTATTTTGAGAGAAGTATTTACTATATAATATTTTTTGGATTTGCAAGTTTCTATATTAGAATAATTTATGAGACATATTTTTGAATTTATTTTATTTTTATTTAGTAGTGAATTTAAATTAGAAAAGTTCTTCTCTTCTTTTTCACCATTAATATATTCTCTTTTTAAAGTAAGATTACTATTTAATTTTGTTATATATGAATATTTAATATTATTATCATTTAAATAATTTTCAATTAAGGTATTTTCTTCTAAAATTAATGCGACTTTATTTTTTAGTTTATTACCTTTTACTATTATTTTATCTTTATTATCTTTTAACGATATATCGGGAGTTATTTCATCATATTCGAGATATATTTCATTAAATTTAGAAAATTCTTCCATTTTAATTAATGATTTATGTCTATTTACTTTTTTACCATTTAATCCTGGAATAATTGTATTATCTTTAATTTCAGCGTTTACGGGTTTAATATTATAGTTTGTTTCTTCTTTGATAATAGTTTGCATTAGAGGATTTTTATTATCGACTAAGATCATTAATTTGTCAGTAAAATAAAAGCTTAATATGATTGCAATTATAGTTAAAGTATATTTTAATTTTTTCATGTTTTCACCAATATAAATATATGTTTTTGTTTAATAACTATTCTTCTTTTTCAGGTACTTTGTTTGCTAGAAAAACTAATTTTTCAACAATGATTTCGGTTGTATATTTCTTTTCTTCATTTTCAGCTATATAGGATGAAGTTCTAAGTTGACCTCTAACAGCTATTAAGTCTCCTTTATGACAAAATTCACAGGCTCTAGAGGCTACTGCTTCCCAAAGTGAACATCTAATAAAGTCAGTTTCATAAATACCTTCAGCGTTCTTATATGATCTTTGAACTGCTAAAGTTACATTACATACTTTCTTATTATTATCAGTTTCTTTTATTTCAGGATCTTTTGTTAAACGTCCTATTAAATATACTGAATTGTACATAATTCCTCCTTTCTTTTTACTTTTTATCATCTTTTAAATTATTAAGCAAAAAGTTAAAAATAAAAATCTGAATGGTTTTTCACTCAGATTTTTATTTTTTATTTAGGACAAATTTTATTTTTTGATTAACAGAAAATTTATTTTAATTCTCTTTTAATAATCTATTTAATTCGACGGCATATTCTAATGGTAATTCTTTTTTAAAGTCAGAGATAAAGCCTAAAATAATTAATTCTTTAGCGGCATCTTCTGATAAACCTTTACTCATTAAATAAAATAGTTTTTCTTCACTTACTTTTGATACAGTGGCTTCATGTTCTAAAACTGATAAATCGTTTAAAACAATATTTTTAGGGATAGTATCACTTTTAGATAAATTATCTAAAAGTATGGTATCACATTTGACTGAAGCAACACTATCTGTAGCATTTAAAGATATTTTAACTGTACCACGATAGTTAGCTAAACCACCATTAGAGGCAATACTTTTAGATACTATATTACTCTTAGTATGTTTACCTAAATGAATCATTTTAGCACCAGCATCTAATCTTTGGTTTTCTTTAGCATAAGCAATACTTATAGAATTGGCTCTTGAATAATCTCCTCTTAAAATGCATGATGGGTATTTCATTGTTACTCCACTACCAATGTTGCCATCAATCCATTGCATATAGCCATTTTCATCAACAATGCATCTTTTAGTAACTAAATTATAAACATCAGTACTCCAGTTTTGAATAGTACTATATTTACATTTAGCGTCTTTTTTAACAAAGATTTCAACTACTCCAGCATGTAATGAGTTTTGAGAATGTGACTCAGCTGTACAACCTTCTATGTAGCTTAATTCAGCACCTTCATCAACAATAATTATAGTTCTTTCAAATTGACCCATTGTGACACTATTAATTCTAAAATAACTTTGAAGTGGTCTATCTAATTTAACTCCTTTAGGAATATAAATAAATGAACCCCCACTCCACAAGCAACCATTTAAAGCAGTATATTTATTTTCATCATATTTAACTAAACTATTAAAGTATTCTTTAAACATTTCAGGATATTCTTTTAGGGCTTCATCTGTACTTAGAAAGATAACTCCGTTATTATCTTTTAGTTTATGATAGAAAACTTCACTTTCAACTTGATTAGATACACCACATAAATAATTGTTTTCAGCATCAATAACACCAAGATTTTTAAAAGTTGTTCTTAGATTATCATCTACTTTATTCCAATCATCAGTTAGATCTAATTCTTTTTTATAATAATTAATATTATCAAAATCTATATCAATATGAGGGCCAAAATTAGGATTATCTAATTCTAAAAACTTTTCAAATGATTTTAGACGAAATTCAAGCATCCATTTTGGTTCATTTTTTAATTTAGAAACTTTTGTAATAAATTCTTTATTTAATTTCATAAATAACACCAATAGTTATTATAGCATAATAAATTAGTAAATTAAAAGATTAGTTAAATATAACTAATCTAGGGTTTTAGTTGGTTCTTTAGTAATAGTTGCGGTAAAGTGTTCTGAATATAATAGTTTTAAAAATTCAGAAATTTTATCTATTTCTTCAAATGATATTGTATTGATACCAATGTAATCTAAACATGTTAAGACACCTTCATTAAGAATTAATTTGTGTAATTTTTGAAGTTTGTTCATAAAGTTTGGATTTTGTAGGTAGCTGTAATATAAGTATGGAAATAGCATGAGGGCGATTACATATCTTATTTTTTCTAATAATTTAAATGAACCACTATTAATGACATCTAATAATTCTTGGAGGTCTTCTTCATAATTTTCATCTGTACCAAAGTATAATTTATATGCTTCTTGATCTATGTCTCCGGTATTTACAAATACGATAATAATTGCAATTATACTTTCCATTTTAATGGCAAGATTGGTTAAGCCGCATAAAAAGTTTCTTATAAAATATTCTATTTCGGTAAATTCTTTTTCGTTATCTTTCAAAAAAATAAATTCTTCGGTATACGCTAAGGCCTCTGTAAAAATCTCTCTTGCTGCGGTTGTGTAATTTTTGTATTCTTCTTCGCGATAATGGGATAGTTCATGAACTAGTACTGCTGAATCAGAAATATAACCAGTATTGGGAACTAGTAATTCAACTCTATGTTCATCAAGATAAGATTGACATCTTCCACCGGTATAGGGTTTATAAATTCTTTTTTTAGCAATTTCATCAGGATATGTATTACAATTACAGCAGATTATTCCCCTATTAAATAAATCATCAACATCAAGGTCTATTTGATGATCTTTTAAATATTTTCTTACGATATCTAATCTAAATTTACCAGTGTATACAGGAATATTTTTATATTCTATATCAGAATTATTCATTGATTTAGCAAATGGTTTTGATGTTTTTCTAATTGCTTCACAGGTATATCCAATTAAATGTAAATTGTTATAGATAAAGTCAAAATCATTTTGAACAACATAGTCATTTAATAACATTTTTATTTCTTTTAAATCTTCTTTAGTATATTGTTTCATTTTAGACCTTTCTATGCATTGTTAAGACTGGAGATTTTGAATAGCCACTGGTAATTAAGTCTTTTGATTTTTTTATAGTTCTGTTTAATCTATAGTCAGTATAACTTATATGTTTTAAGTTGGGATTATCTGAACAAATTAGGTCATGTTCTTTCATGTGGTCCATACTTCTTTGACCAAATAATAAATTTGTCGAAGAAAATTCAGTAGTCATGATAGCATTTGGTAATAAATGAGGGCTTCTACTTATAGCCCAAGTATTATCACAGTAATAGTATTTTCCATCTATTTTAATGATATTCCAAGCATGATTTTCATTAACAAGGGTTCTAGCATCAATGTTCATTTCAGGATTATTTAAAAGAACTGTTGTAGTGTTAGCAATACCCATACATAATCCATAGTGTTTATTAATAATAGTTTCAATTAAACCTACTTCAGGAATAAGAATTTCTTTTGTTAAGGATGGATCATCTAATTCATATTCTACTCCATTGATTTTCAAATTTGGAGTGTTATCGACATATTGGACATTTCTTTGAAGATAAGTTGATACAACAAGGAGTTTTTGAGCATCTGATAGATTTTCGTCTTTTAATGCTTCAATTACATCTTTAATTCTTTTTAAATCATCTAATGATATTTCTTTATTACCATTATAAAACAAGGCGTTTTGGTTGTAGGTTACTGAATTTAAATAAATTAGATTATCAAAGTCAATACCCCACATTAGATGAGGAATGGGAATAGTTATGATTGTTTTATCTAGTTCAGAAAGTTTTATATCAGAACGATCTTTATTTTGATAATCATCTAAGACATTAATTATCATTGGAAATCTTTCTTTATAATGTTCGTTTATAAATTTTACACAGTCATATGTTTCACAATTTATTACGGTTGTTCCCTCTTCTTTTAGGATTTTAATTACTCTTAAGAATTCATCAAAATGATTAGTTAATGTTTCATAGTCTACTACAATTGTATAAACACATAATCTAATTTCATCATCAGACATGGTGATTACATGACTTAAGGGATAAGACTTAACAAAGGTATAATTCATTTTATCTAACTCTTTTAGTACTTCCATAGATATCCTTCTTTTGGCCATTTATATTAGCATATATCACAAAAAAAATAAAGTCTATTATGACTTTATTTGGCATATAAAAAAGGCTTAGGCAGCCTCTACGATTAATTTAATTGCTGTTTTTTCTGCTCCATCTATTAGAATATCTGAAAATGCAGGAACAACAACTAAATTTTTTCCACTAGGAGCTACAAAGCCTCTAGCTATAGCGATTGCTTTAATGGCTTGATTTAAACTTCCGGCGCCAATAGTTTGAATTTCAACTATTCCATCAGTACGAAAGACATTAGCAATTGCTCCAGCTACTTTACTAGGATTACTCTTACTGGATACTTTTAATATTTCCATTTGTGCCTCCATTAGAATATATTCTTGTTGGAAGAAAAATAGAATTATTTTTGAATAGGTTTTTATTTATTATTTTTTGATAAATTCGGTTTTTACATATTTATAAATAAGTCAGCATTTAACTTTGATTTAAAACTACGATTATGAGTTATACATATGATTGTTCCTTTGAATGTGTCAATTACTTCTTCTATTATTTTGGTTGCTTCTATATCTAGATGGTTTGTAACTTCATCTAATTCTTTATTTAGTCTAGAGATTTTTCCAGCTGTTTTCTTTGTTTGCTCTTTTTGATAATTGGCAGCAATTTTATCATTATCACTAGATTTTTTCTTCATTCCTTTAGAAGCCCATTTTTGTGCAGTATTTATTTCTTGCTTGATTTTTGATTTCTTTTCTTTGGCATTTTCATATGCTTCTAAAGCGTGAGTATATTCTATTTCTTTATATTCAACATAAGCATAATATGATAAATTGTATTCTTTAATTTTACCGCCATCTAACTCAATTATTTTGGTAGTTAAGTTATTTAAAAATTCTTCATCATGACTTACTATAATCATTTGTTTATTTAAACTTTTTAAATGTTTTTCTAACCAAGTTATTGCTTCTATATCTAGATTATTGGTTGGTTCATCTAAAAGAAAAATATCATCATTGCTTAAAAGCATAGCAGCTAGAAGTATTTTCATTTTTTCTCCACCTGATAATTCTTTTATTTTTTTATCTAATGGTTCATCAAAATTTAAACCAGCTAAAATAAATGACAAGTTGCTTTCATAATTATATCCATCTTTTTTTAAGTATTCTTCTAAGGCGTTGCCATAATCTTCCATATTTGCTTCATCTGGATGTTGTTCAAAATTACTTATTATTGCTTCTAAGTTTGTTAAATTAGTTATTTGTTTTAAGTAATCAACAACTGAAAGGTTATAAAACTCTGGTGATATTTCCTGGTTCAAATAAAAGGCAGTTTCATTATTTAACTTTACTTTACCTTTATCCGCAAGAATTTGGCCAGAAATTATTTTTAAAAGAGTACTTTTACCACTCCCGTTAGGACCAACTAGTCCAATTACTTCGTTTTGAGATAGGTTAAATGAGACATTATTTAAAATGGTTTTACTATTAAAATTTTTAGTTATATTATTTAGTTGCATTTGCTTCCCATCTTGTTGTGTTACCACATGGTAAGATTAAATTATTTTTAGCTTTAATTCCTAATTCGGTTGAGGTAATTGTTCCTTCTTTAGTTATGGTTTTATGAAGGATATTTTCTATTACAGTATTTGATAAACCGGTTGTATAAGAATTAATAATAAATAATAATGGCTTGTCTGATAAAAGTTTGGTACAATCATCAACTAGATTGTATAGATCTTTTTCGATTGACCATACTTCGTTTTTAGCTCCTCTACCAAATGATGGTGGATCCATTAAAATAATGTCATATTTATTACCTCTTCTTAGTTCTCTTTTAACGAATTTTTTAACATCATCAACTAAGAATCTAATGGTTTCATTTTCTAAATGATTGGATTTAACATTTTCTTTAGCCCAATCAATCATACCTCTGGATGAATCAACATGTACTACTTCGGCTCCTTCTTTTAGGGCAGCAATACTGGCAGCTCCGGTGTAAGCAAATAAATTTAATACTTTGCATTTACGATTGGAATTTTTGATGGTTTTTCTTATTAAATCCCAGTTATAAGCTTGTTCTGGAAACAAACCAGTGTGTTTAAAGCCCATTAATTTTAAGTTAAATACTAAATCTTTATAGTGGATTTGCCATGAGTCTGGGATATTACTTAATTTTTCCCACATACCACCACCAGTATTACTTCTAGTATATCTAGCATCTACTTTAATATTTTCATTATCTGGCCAAATTATTTCAGGATCTGGCCTTTTTAGGGTTATATTATTCCATCTTTCATATTTATAGCCATTACTCATAGCTAATATTTCATATTCATTAAAATCTTTTATTGTTTCCATATATACCTCTTTTTCATTTTATCATTTATTTAAATATAAGTATTTATTTTTTTTAAATAATCTTTTAAATTGTCTTTTTATCATTCGATAGAATGAATAAAAAATACTGTAAGAATATAAATCTTTTAAGGCTTCTTCTCTGATTGTAAAATAGTTTGATTTAATAATTTGTCTTTGTCTAAAGTTTAAGAGTTTTAATAGATAAAGGTCTTTGTATTTAAGAGTATTATAATTTTTAGTTACTTCTGAACAGTTATATAATTTACAAGCAACATTTTTAGATGGACATCCATTTAAGGTAACGTATTCACAAAGACGACAACATCCACAGATATGATTGGATTTATTATTTCTTTGAACAATACATTGTTTATTCTTATCGAAACCACAGATATTGGTATTTTTAGTTTGATTATCTAACATTTTACATGATTCATCAAAGACATATGTTATTCTTTCTTTACGATTTTTGATATTTAATCCTTTGATAATTCTTTGGATATCTATATCTTTAGAGTTGGTTTTGAAGATTGTGTTTCTATATATCAATCTTTTATATAGTTTTATTTTTTTGATTAGTTCTTTTTTTGATAAATTTAATTCTTTGGTTTTCATAAACATCACATATATATTTTATCATAAAAAAAGTGATTATTTATTAATATCACTTATATCTAATGCTTTACTTGTTACTAGGATTCTAATTCCGTTTTCAGCAAGCATTAATAATCCATTTACAACAAAGAAGAACGCTAACATAATGTATTGAACTGTTTCATTAAAATATAGATTAATACTTGTTAGTAATCCTAAAAGGATAAATAATGAGAATGTAATTAAATTAACATAAAGCATACCATTTTCACGATCATGATAGTAGTCTAATTTAATTAATTTAATAATAGACATAACTGCTACCCAAGATGCTAGTGTCATACTTAAGACTATTGTTGGTTCATAGTTTATAAATCTAAAACCACTTATTGCAGCTAGAGCTGAAGCAATAGCGGTGTATAAATTTTCTAAGTCACTACCATTTCTAGTTAAGAAATATTCAACTAATTTTACTAAAGCATAAATACTAAATACTACATATAATATTTTGACAGGTTCTAAGATTTTAATCCAAGGTAGGATAAACATTGCTAGACCTACTAATAGTAAAATAGCACTACATATTAAATTAATTATGTTCTTTTTAGTTCTTTCTTTTTTTCTTTTAAATAACATATATTATCACCTATAATAATAATAGTTTATATTAGAAAAATTGTCAATTAATTAAAGTTTAGAGATTGAGCTTTTGATAATTCTAAAACTTTACTAGCAGGAACAATAATATTTAAAACGGGAATATATAAAGTATAGTCTTTATAAGTAATTTTATCTTCTAAAAAAGAGAAAAATAAATAACTTTGCTTACTAAACAAATATTGGATTAATTTAGTACTTATTTTTTGATTCTCGCTACCTTCTAAGTAGAATAGTTCATCGGCTGTAGTATCACTTCCATTTAAAATTTTACTTATTGAATTTAATGGTAATTCAAATTGGTAAGATATTGTTTCTTCATCTATTGGTGTTTGATTTTTAAGTACAATTAATAATTTTTTGATAAAATTTAAAGTGTTATCTATTATTTCTTGTAATTCTTCATCTTGATAATGTTTTTCAATATATTGTTTTTGTTTTAAATTTGGTTCTGATACATAGAACATATCTACTTCATTTAAACATAATATTCTTTTATATTCATCTAATGTAATTTTTTGCATATTCTTACCTCCATGGTTAGTTATTATATTATAACTTTTTAATTAATTAAAGGGTTTTATTGATAATTTAAGCATATTATTATATTATATTGGTGAAAGGAGTATGTATGGAATTTATGTTATTATTTATCATTGTAATAGTTGTAATTATTTTACTTAGATCTATTAGACAAGTTAATGAATATGAGCGTGGTGTTAAATTTAGATTTGGTAAGTTTGCAAAGATTCTTAATCCAGGATGGAATTTAATATTACCAGTTATTGAATCTATGAAAAAGGTTGATATTAGAACTAAGGCTGTTGATGTTCCTGAACAAGATGCGATTACTAAAGATAATGTTTCTATTAGAATTAATGCGGTTTTATATTATAAGATTTTTGATGCTAGTAAGGCTATTATTGCAGTAGAAGATTATAGATATGCAGTTGCTCAACTTGCTCAAACGACTATGCGTAATGCTGTTGGTGCTGTTTCTTTAGATGAACTTCTTGCAGAAAGAGATAAAATTTCTGAAGAAATTTGTAAGATTGTTGATGAAGCTACTGATCCTTGGGGTATTAAAGTTGAAAATGTTGAACTTAAAGATGTAGCTTTACCTGAAGAAATGAAACGTGTTATTGCTAAAGTTGCTGAGGCTGAAAGAGAAAAAGCTGCAGTTATTACTAAGTCTGTTGGTGAAGTTGAAGCTAGTGAAAATTTAGCTAAGGCTGCAGAAATTATGAGTAGTACACCTGGGGCTTTACATTTAAGAACTTTATCTACTATTAATGATATTTCTTCTGATCAATCTAATACGATTATTTTTGCTTTACCTATTGAAGTTTTAGATGCGCTTAAGAGTAAGGCAGAAAAAAAATAACCTTTTGGTGAAGTTGTCAACGAAAAGTAGACACTAAAAAAATATTTATTTAAAACCTAGTTGGGTTCTATACTCAACTGGGTTTTTATATTGTAATGCAAAACTT
>SFSZ01000022.1 GCA_004563275.1 bacterium | reverse complement strand
AATTCTACTTTTAGCATTATTTCCGTCTAATACAGTTTCTAGTTTACTAATTATAATTTTACCAAATGTACGATATACTTCATAAGCAAAATCTCCATTTTCTTCAAGATAATCTGCCATTTGATGAAAAGCAGTAAAACCGGGAACATTTTTAGCTATTTCACGAATACTAACAATCATTGATTGTACATTAGTGAAATCTCCATAACTATAAAGAACTGCACAACATTCGTCGGCATTCATAGTATCTGGTATACCAAGGTCATTATTTAAATCAAAATCATAATAACCATCAATACTTATTTCACTATTAAGTTTTTTAAGACTATTAAGATAACTTCTAACACTCATATCAATATGAGTCATAAAGTTATTATAATCTCCAAGTGTTTCATTAAGATTTTTAATATAATTGTTTTTATCATCAGTTTGAGATGTATTATTATCTTCATTAGTAGGATTGTCGTTATCTTCGTCTTGTTGTTCATCAGTTGATTCATATGTATTTGTTTCTGACATATCATCGTCTGACTCAAAACGTAAATCTCCAAGACGACTATCTCTAAATACTTCAGTAAAGAAACCTTCTCTATTAGCAATCATTTCTTTATATACTGCAAGAAGATTCTTATTCTGAATAGAAGTATTATCACCAAACAATTCTTCAAGTCTAGCAATATTTCCTTCATCAATTATTTCATAGATATCATCTTCAGACATATTAGTAATAGTTGATAGACGTTCTGCTATTATTTCTTCCATACGTCCTGTAACAGCATCTGCAAAATATGCTTTTTTACTACCTTCAATCTTTTCATGAAAATCATGAGCAAGTTGATGATAAAAATCTAGCATAAAATTAGCAGAAACTCTTTTAGCAAATTCTCTAGCAGCAACACTACTATAGCCAAAAGTATTTATATTAATAACATCGCTTTGTATTTTAGAAGAATAATTAATATCTGGATAATTTTCATTATAATAACGTTTAATAGCTTCAACTGCCTCAGCAGCTGTATCGCTATTATTAACGTCAAATGTTTTACCAAGACGAGTATTACACCATTTATTAAATTCTGGAGTAAATTCATCTTCAGACATTACTTCAGAGAAATAAGTTTGAAATAAAACTTCATTTGTTCCAACTTCTTTTCTAAGTTGTTCTGTAACACTACTGTGATTAACTTGAATTTTACAACTCATAATAGTATTATTAAATTAAATTATTTATAATATATTTTTGGTCGATTTGAGCTACTTTATTTTGTTGAATGAACAATCCTACATACAAGATATTTTAACGTCCCCTTGACCCACCATAGTGGCAAATTTGGCTTGTTGCGATATTGGTAGTCTGTCAGTAAATGTAGAAATAGAGGCTACTTTAGCAGTCTGTTCAGTAATAGAACTATGACGAATATCATTATCAGTAGTAGAAAAAGTACCTATATTATCAGTAGCTGATTTTATTTGATTAGGATTATACATAGCATATACATTAGCTGCATAAACATTATCAACATCATATCCTCCCCAATCTTTAATATTTTTAAATATTATACGATCATATTCAGAATTTCTAAATTTATCTTCTATTTTTCTAGTAGATAATATTTCTTTACCAAAAACAATCTTATTCCAATAAGCATCATTTCCTTCAATTATGATAGGATTTTTAATATTTACAAATAGTGATTTCAAATCTTCTAATTCAGCTTGTTCTTTTAAATTATTATAAAGAGCTTTAATTTCATTTTGTGTATAAGTATTTTTTGTATCATCTATTTTAATATCTAATTCATTTAATAGTTTTATTAACTGAGTATAATGATAACTTTCTGAATTTTTAAAAGGTTCTCCAGTAAATGGGTCTATATCTATTTTATTAATATCACCTACTAGACTTAAAGTATATAAGTTTTCAAGTGTTTTTCTGTTATTACCAAATTTCCAATAAGAAGAAGACATTTTTCTATCATTAGTCGCATAAATAGCAGATTTTCTTCCTTCTATGGTAGTATCAAAAATATTAAAATCTTTTCCTTTGAAAGAGTCTCTAGTATGATAAACAACCAAAGGTTCACCATTTTCATCCACTACTTTTGAAGCATTTGAAGAATATGCAGGAATATAACTTGCTTCAATATCTGATAATTTAATATTACCGCTTAATTTAGCTGTATTCTCAATAACAGATATTTGAATACTATTAGAATCTCCATAATTTTTCAATAAAGACTCTTTTGTAATTGCAATTAATCTAGGAGTATATTCTTTTGTAATAACAGCTTCATTATATTCTTTATTACCAACATTGAATGTATTTCCATTTGTAGAAATAAATTCAGTTTGAGGCATATCATATATATAAGGTTTACCATCAATACTCAATGCTACTACATAATGAGTTATTATTTTTTCAGTAACAGGACTTTTTGCATTTATAATATTAATATGAGCATCAATATTATATCTATCCTTTAAAAAAGCTTGTATTCTTTGTGCTGTAAATTGGCATATTCCATTTAGAGGATTTTCTTTATTTACCAATGTTCCTATCTTTATAGTTTTAGATACTCCTTTACTATTAAACCCAAATGGGTCTTCTTTTGTAGGTTCTTTTCTTTCTACTGGATGAGATAATATTTCCTTAGAAGTAGAATAAGTATTCCCCAAAAAATCTTTTTCAAGTACATCTACATACTCTCCTGTTCTTTCCCAAGTAGATAAACTATATTGTGTTGGAGGTGTATATTCTTTTTCCCAATCACCAAACCATCTTTTAAATGCTTTAGTTCTAACTTGTAACCATTGTCTTTCAGTAAGATTAGTAGGTTTACCATTAGGAGCTTTCATAAAAGTTCCATTAGCAATAGCTTGTTGTTTAATATTATTCATTTCATCAGAATAATCATTCATAACAGACTCTTTTATTTCAGTAACACTACTTTTAAATTTACCACGAGTTCCACGTCTTGTATAAGTTCCAAACTGACTAAGTTTACTAGGAGTTGTAGGAGGAACTACAGTTTGTGTAACAGTTTGTTCTTGTGTTGTAGTATTTGTTTCAGTTTGACTATTATTTGCATTATCTGTAACTTCATTATCTTTATTAACATTATCTTCTGTTTTAGGTAATTCTTCTATAGCAGTTTTATTTTCACTAGCTTCTTTAAAATTTTGGCGAAGAGTATAAAGTTCTTTTTCATAAAGACTACCTTTTCTAACACCCCAACCAAAAATTTTACTCATAAGTTCTAATATCTTTTGTAAAAGATTTCTAGAACTTTTCTTTTCATATCCTTTAGCATTAATATTATTAAGTTTATTAATAATATCATTACAAACCCTTCAGACTTTAGCCATCCAAACATTGTAGAAAGTGATGCAATATCCATATTAAATGCCGACAATATTTCTGGCGGAAATATTTGTGCTAATTCATCAATTGATTTAATATTATCACTAGAAGCAATTGAAGGATATATAGCAAAAACTACACCAAATAATACCAATATAATAATTGTCCAAATCATAAAATTTTTAAAATTACATTTTAATTCTCTTTTAAACATAGCATCCTCCTAATTATAATAATGAAGTAATACATCTTCTAAATTCATATCTTCTATTAATAATTTTGATATATTATATTTTGATAATTTTTTTATTAGATCATTATATTCAAAGTTATTTGGAAACTTAATTGTTTTTTTATCAATTATATCAGGCTTTATTGCAAAATCTTTTATTATTTTATCTATATCATTACTCATTATAGTAATATATCCCATATTTTTATTACATAATTCTTCTATTTTTTCAACTTTTATTAGTTTACCTTCTCTAATAATTCCTACTCTATCACATATTTTAGATACTTCACTTAGAATATGTGTTGAATAAATAATCGTTGTATTTTTCTTCTTCTCTTCGAGTAATAATTTGTAAAATTCTTGTTGCATAATCGGATCAAGTCCACTAGTAGGTTCATCAAGTATTAGTATTTTTGGTTCATGTAAAAAAGCCAATACTATTCCTAGCTTTTTTAAATTTCCAAAAGATAAATCTTCTATTTTTTTAGTTTCATCTAATTTAAAAATTTTAATTAATTCACTTCTTCTCTTTTTTGATGTAGTATAATAAGACTCATGATAATCTATCATTTCTTTTACAGTTAAATCTTCATATAAAGATACTTCACTAGGTAAATAACCAATTAACTTCTTAGTTTCTATATCATCTTTATTAAATTCTTTACCATTGATGTATACAATACCACTTGTTTTATTTATTAGATTTAGTATTGTCCTTATTGTTGTAGATTTACCTGCACCATTAGGCCCGATAAGTCCAAATATTTCGCCCTCATTTAATGACAAAGATAAATTTTCAATTCCTTTGACTTTTTTATAGTATTTTGTTAAATTATTAATTTTCAAAACAACCTTACACATGATTATCAACTCACTTTCAAATTACTATTTTTCTATCTGATTATATTATATCATAAGTTTCCGATTATTTTCCGATTCATTCCTGATTGATTTCTATATTTTTTCCGTTCAATTTTTATCAGGCATTTCTATTTTATAAATATCACTTACTCATTTCACTACAAAATTTAAATTAAACAAAAAATCACTCTTCTAAAACAGTGATTTTCCTTTATAAAACTTGACCTTTTGACAGTTCAAGTGAAACTCTTATGGTGCCTTTAGGGTTTAGATACCGAACCCTAAATAAAATTATTTATACGCACTTCAGTACAAAGCAATTATACTGCTTTTTTCACAAAAATGGAACATTTTTTTAACAATTATATAACGTTTTTATAGTTAAAAATCATCGAAAAAAATATCAATGTTCCCTTGTTTAAAGTTTTCATTAATAGTATAATTGTATATAGGAAACTTTGGTTGTTGAGTGTCTACCTCTAATCTTGAAAAAGAAAGGAGGTTTGATAAAAATGAAGAAGAGAATTTTTGTTATAAAAGTTCTTAGATACATTGCTATCATTTTATTTCTCCTATCTTTATTGGTAGCAGTTATAAAAAAATGACACTTAATCTTCATAGATTAAATGTCGAACTAAATTAAATTTTGGTAGACATTCAACTCGTCAAAACTGAATGTTTCCTTTTTTATTTTATGCAAGTTTCCTTGACATATTCATAATATCACATTTATATGATTTTGTCAAAAGTCTGTTTATAAATATTTCTATATCAAATTAGTAATTTTTTAAAATTTATTTCATATTTATCTATTATTGTTTTTTATTCTTGATAATGAATATACTCTTTCAATAACATCAGACGAATCATAACCATCATATTTAGGCGCTCTTTCTAGTTCTGGAATACTAAACATTTCCCAATATTTTAATTTAATATGATATGTGACGATACCATCAGGTGTATTAATTCCTGCTATAAAGTTATCATTAAACATTGGATCCTTTTCTTCATCAAAATGTTTTTTTGATTTCCATGATATTTCGGGTAATAAATTACATAAAGTACAAAATAAAGCTATTCTGTGTCTATACAATTCTCCAAAAGTATGATGTCCATCACTAATTTCTTTTGTAGATATCTCTCCAGAAAGTTTGCTTTCAATAATTAAGCTATTAATATCTTCAGTTTTTGACATAATATCACATCCAATGTTTTCTATTATAACATAATTATATGAAAAAACGAACCTTTGTGGGGTTCGTATCAATTCTTTATGGTGCTGAAAAGAGGAATCGAACCCCCAACCTACTGATTACGATTCAGTTGCTCTACCTATTGAGCTATTTCAGCAATACATTTATATTTTATCATATTTTTGACTCTTAGTATATTTTTTATGCTTTGGAGCACAATAATGTTGGAGGTAATGATATGAAAAAGATTCCTTGTATGATATCTACGAAAGATATGGCTTATATTACAGATATTTTTAATTGGAATATGAATGCTTATAATAAGATTAATTTTTATTTAGACTCTTTGAAAGATGAAGATGTTTGTAAAGAGTTTAAAAAATTAAGTAAGATGCATTTAAAGAATTGTCAATTAATGGTTAATGTTTTAAAGGAGTGTGACTCTAATGAATGATAAAAAGATAGTTGAGGATATATTAGAAACCGAAAAGAATTTAGTTGCTAATATGGCAACTGCTTTAAATGAGGCTAGTTGTAGTGAAATATATGATAGTTATCATGATATATTTGATAGTGTAACTAGTGCTCAGAAAAATTTGTTTACTTTAGCTTTTAATAAATCTTGGTATAAGTTGGAAGCAGCTGAATGTAATAAGATTTGTCAAGAGTATAAGAAACTTAAAAAGGAATTAGATGAATGCTAATTCCTTTTATAATGCAATTATTTTTTCAATAAAATCATTTAAGTATTTACTTGATTTTAACATTTCTTTTTTATGATTAGCATAATCAATAACTTCTTGTTTTGTAGCTTCTGGATGATTATTATGATATCTAATTATGCATCTACTTAAGCAAGTTTTAATACTTGTTCTTAAAATAATTACTGTTCCTTTTAATTTACGAACGTTTTTAATATTACGAAATTGAGCTGAATCTATTACGATAGTTCTTTTTTCTTGACTAAAATATTTTAAGATATCGTCATATATTTCATCAAAATTGGTATATAGAGCGGTTTTAAAATTATCTTGATATTTTGATTGAAAATAATCTTTTAGTTCAATTTCATATATTTTAGTTGGTTGTTGATTACCAAAGATAACATCCGTATCAACAATAATAAAATCTTTATTATAGTTTTGGGCAAACGTTGATTTACCACTACCCGATTCACCTGTTAGATTAATAATATTATCTTCGGTTAATTTTTTAATTAAAGGTTGTTTATCTGTTGTTATCCCGATTATTTCACTCATTGGACACTCTCATAACTATATAATTTTTTATAATCTTTATTACGCTTTAATAAGGCACTATGAGAACCTGAATCGACTATTTCACCATGGTTTAAGATATAAATTTTACTACAATTTTTAATGGTTGATAAACGATGTGCGATAATTATTATGGTGTAATCTTCAGAAATTTTATCAATTGATTCTTGAATTTCTTTTTGGGTTATATTATCTAAAGCACTGGTTGCTTCATCGAATAATAGAATTTTGCTTTCTTTGAGAAGTGCTCTGGCGATAGCTAATCTTTGTCTTTGACCACCTGACAAGTTTACTCCACCTTCTCCTATAAGAGTATTAAATTTTTTAGGTAGACTCATAACAAAATCATAGAATGATGCTTCTTTACAAGCGTCGATTATTTCTTTTTTAGTAGCATCTGGTTTTACTAATTTTAAATTATCCATGATACTCATATTAAAGATATATGGATTTTGAGTTATGATAGAAATATTATTTCTAATAGTATCTTCATCTAAATCATTGATATCTACTCCATCAATAGTTATTTGACCTGAACCGGTTAAATAACTTTTAGTAATAAGATTAAGTATTGTGGTTTTACCACTTCCAGAAGAACCCACGATTGCTACGGTGTCTTTACTTTTAATTTTAAATGATAAATTGTTTAAAACTTTATTTTTATTATAACCAAATGAAACGTCTTTAAATTCAATTGTTCCCTTTACATTATCTAGATGAACATTGCCATATTGTTCTTTAAGATATTTATTATTATCATCAATATCCATGATTCTTTCAACTGCTAGTTCATATTCTTTAATTAAATTTTTTAAATCAGCATAGTTACTCATTAGTGAGAATATTTTGCCATTATATAAGAATAGTACGATGAGATTAGCTGATGTTAGTAATCCCATATCAACAAATTTTATACCAACTATTATAACTAAAAAAACGGTTAATACTAATACTAATTTTGTTATTCTTGATGTTAAACTTTCATAGTTGTGTCTTTTGATTTCTATTTCATTGTTTTCATTAAGAACATTCATTGTAATCTTTTTGATATTTTTGGTTAAATTTAATAATTTAATGTCTCTGATACCTCTAATGTCTTCACTTAAGAGACTATTAGCTTTTTCATCGGCTTTTCTTAGGATTCTATTTTGATTCTTTAATTCTTCTTGAGTATACTGCTGAATTATAGCAACAATAGCAACTCCAGTTATATAAATCAATCCTAAAACCCAATTAATATAAATTACGTATATTAGGACACCGATGTTGGTAATACATTGTAATAAATATCTTTGTCCAGCATTTACTACTCTAGCAATGATGGCAGGATCAGTTTTTATTCTCTCTTGAAAAAATCCCGTTGTGTAAGAGTCAAAGTTAGAAATTTGAAGCCTCATAATGGTATCAATAAGTGATTCTCTGATATTCATCATAATTGGTGCTCTAACTTTTTTTCGCCAAAATACCGAACTAAAATGCCATAAGAAGTCTTCAGAAATGGTAACTACTAAGAATACTAAAGCTAAGATTATAACACTTTTAATATCAACTTTTGTAATCGATGTTATTAAGTTTGCTTCAAGAATTGGTGAAATAAACCCTAAAGCACTTAAAATTACATAAAAAAGTAACATAAGTAATAAATACTTTTTGACATTAGAAAAGTATTTAAAACTTTTCTTTATATATTTTCTTTGTTTAACTTTATCTTTCATTTTAACACCCTTTTAATTTGTTATTATTTCATTCATTTTAATATCATTTTCTGATAATTTGATTAATTCATTTATAAGTAATTGTTCTTTAAAACAGATACCTATTTTATAAGGACTAATATCATTTAAATAGTTATCATAAAAGCCTTTACCATAACCTATTCTGCCACCTTTTTGATCAAAGCAAATACCAGGAACTATCATTAATTCAATATCTTCTTTTAAAACTAAATTATAATTATTTGGTTCTAAAATATTAAATTTGCTTAATTCTAATTTTTCATTTTTAGTAATATAAAAAAAGTTCATTTCATGAGGTCCAATGACCTTTGGAATACAAACTTTTTTATTTTGATTAAAACATTCTTCAATAATGTATTTTGTTATTACTTCATCTTCATTGTTCATATATAAAGCAACTATTTGTGCTGTTTTAAATTTGGAATGATTAACTATTTTATTAGTAATTATTAATGATTTATTTTCTTTATTTTGAATGCTTTTTCTTAATGTTTTATATTTTTTTCTTAGAACTTCTTTGTTAATCATGTTATTTTATTTCATCTTGTCTTTGAGCAAGCCCTGTTTTAGTTGTTTCTCTTATTTCAACAACGAGACAATTTTTAAAAATACTTTTAATATTATCTTTTAATTCTTTTTTATTATCAATCATAAATTCAAATTCATAGATTTTGCCAGCCACTGGAGTTTCAGCAGAATTATTTATTATTACAGTTACTGGTTCTTTTTTTTCTTCATGTAATGTTACTTCTAATGATTTAGAATATGTGACAGGAGTCTCACCTTCGTATTGTTGCTTAGTATAATTACTTACTTTATCTACTATGTAAGTTCTAGTGAATGTTGTATTATCAGATTGGCAAAAATTCTTTTTCATTTTCATATCTTTTGGACCAATATAAATATCATTATTGCCTTCTAAAGTCTTACATTCGATTAATGTCATGCCATTGGCAGTTATTTTTTTAGATCCACCATCTTTATAAATAGTAGTTCCACCATCATCAAATGTAACTGATTGTTCTAAATGATTAATTAAACTATCTAAAGAATTATTTAAGAGATAATCTTTTAATTCTGTTTTTTCATTATTAATGGATATTTCAATATTACTTAGACAATATGAATATATTTTTCTATCATTGTATTCGTAATATAGCATTGGTTCATGGTTACATTCTTTTTCAGTTTCAACATTTAAATTTGGAGTAGTTAAACTTTTCTTATAAAAGATAAAAGTTGCTAGAACAATTATTAAAATTAGAGGTATTAATAAATATACAAGTTTTTTATTTTTCATTTGTATTTTCTTCTTTCTCTTGTAACATTTTGATTATTTTGTTTTGATTGGCAGTTAATCTTTTAATTTCTATATGTAATTCTTCTAATATTAATTCGCTTTTCAAATCGGTTTTATAATCATTTGAACTTCTTAAACGATCTTTTTTTGCTTCTCTATTTTGACTCATCATTATGATTGGAGCCTGAAGAGCTGCAACACAAGAAAGTAATAAATTTAATAAAATAAATGGATATGGATCAGCATTTTCTAAAATATAAATATTTAAGATTATCCACAATAATAAAAAGATAATGATACCAATGATAAATGTCCAACTTCCAGCAATTTCAGTTAATTTATCAGCTAATCTATCACCAATGGTACGATTCGCATCACTTTGTTTATCAACATCAACAGCGATTGGTTCATCGATTAACATATTTATTAGTTCTTCTTCATCTGTGCTTTCTAATTGTTTTTTTAATAACATTTGAACAATTTCTTTTTTTGTTTTTCTTGTTTCTGCCATTTATTATCACCTAATTTAATAATAACATTAATAAAAGTTAAAGTAAATGTTTGAAAAAAAAATAGGCATAAAAAAAAGAAATTAGTTAAATTTCTTTTTTAAGATTACTAATATTGCTGCAGATAATAAACTTGAACTTGCTAGAATGTAATCTAAAGTATTATTTGTTTCAGTAATTCCTGTATATGGTTTTTCCTCGATAGGATCTTTCATATCTCCTTGTCCCATAACATATTCATATACATAAGTTACAACTGAATCTTCTTTTGTATAGATTCCTTTTTCATTACCAATTACTTTAGATAATTCATAATTTTCAATTGTTTTTGCTTCTGTTTGATAATCAGTTCCAGTTTGTTTAATAAATTCTTCACTAGGAAGCAATGTATTTCCATTATCATCAATGTAATTAATAGTTAATTTACCATTTACTTTTTGATAATAATAAATTACATCCTCGTTTTCTAAATCTAATATTCCTTTTGCATTTTCTGGAATAGCAACTAATTCCCAATTATCTATTTTTTTTGATAAAGTAGTATATTCTTCTCCTACTTTGCCTGATAATTCAATATCTTCTGATAATTTATTATTAGTATCTATTTCATAATAATGTACTTTAATTGTAGCTTTCTTTAAAGAATATCTAAATACTATAATATTTTCATTTGTTCCTGATAAAATAATTGATTGTACAGGTTCACTTTCTAAATTATATTTTTTAAAAACTGAATCATCTTGTTCTGTTTTTGCATTTGCAGTATATTTAGAATTAATTTTTCCAGTGCCTTTTTCTTCGGGAACTAAATTATTATTATTTTCATCTACATATTTAATAATTACATTAGTATCTTTTAATTCATAGTAGAAAATAATTGTTTTTGATTCTTTGTTATATGTTCCACTTGGTGCACCTACTGTTTTAATATATTTGTAGAAACCTAATCCTTCACTTTTTGGAGACACAGAATATTTTTCTCCTATTTTACCAGATAAAGTTTCGTCTTCAAATAATTGTTCTGTAGTTTCTTGTCCATCAATAATTTTATAATGATGAACTTTAACATCTGCACCATCTTCTAATTCATAATAGAATGTTATTATATTTCCTTCTTTAGTTAATGTTATTGTTTGTGTTTGATTTGATACTAAATCTGTTACTTTTCCAGTACCTTTAGTTTCTGGAGCTAATACTTTATTTGTTCCTTTTTCTAAATATTTTACTGTTACATTAGTATCTTCTAATTCATATATAAAGATAATAACATTTTCTTTGGCATTTTCTTTTAATGTTATAGTTTTTGATGCAGATTCTGTTGATAATAGCTTGTAGTTATCAACATTTATTGCTGTTTCTGTAACATCATCCCATACATAGTAAGTACCAGTGGAATTTTTTTCTGAATGTATTTCATTTCCAGCTCTGTCTTGATATTTTACTACGTATGTTGCTGGTTTTCCTACCACATTTATTTTTACTGTAGATGTATTAGAATTTAAGATTGTTTCTGTTGTTCCATCATCATAGGTAATGGTTGTTTCAATATGATATTTAAATTCATCTTGTCCCATAAAGTCTTTAGAATTAGGTTTATAATTGAATGAACCATTATTATCTAAGTCTAATGAGCCATATTTTGTTTTCATGTCGATTACTAATTTATCTAAAACTGATGTAACATTTTTTCCATCTGTTACTTTAGAATTGTAATCATTTTTTCTAATTCCTTCTTCAGGTGTAACTGTTAATTTTTCATTACGGTTTGATGTGTATTGATCAGCTTCTGTAACAGCTGGTATTGGAACTACTGGATTTTCTAATTGGATTTTTAATGGATTTGTTTCTGAATAAAATTTGTTTCCATCAACTGCTTTTCCGGTTACTTCAGCACCATCATTGGTAAACATACTTCCATAATAATCCTTATTAGCTATTACTCTAAATTTTAAAGTATTATTATCTTCTGCATTTAAATCTCCGATATTCCAGATTATATCTTGAGTGTTATTTGCATGATATGTAATTGTTGTTACTGATTTTTCATAAACTTCAGTAGTAATATTGTTTTCTGTTTTAGAAGAAACAATTGGACCGTAGTTTTCTAATAAGTATTCTTTATCTAATGTAAATGTTGATGGTATATGATCTACTACTTTTACATTAGTAGCTATTTTATTAATAGTAACTTGAATTTGTTCAAATACACTGTTTAAATTAGTAGCATTAGCTACGTTATAGTAAATACCATTTTTACCATTAACTGTTGCTAAAGATTCTAAAAAGGTTTTTGCTTGTGATGTTACTTCTAGTCCAATGGTATATACTTTACCATTAAAGCTTTTAATTTCTTCTAAAGCTGCTTCACTAGGTTTTTTACCAGTGTTTTCTGTACAATTACTTTTTTCCCATTCATTAATTATTTTATTACCGTACCTATCGGTGGTTAATTTGTGTTCACATGTATAAAGTACAGTTTCATTATCTTTATCGTAGTAAGGTACTATTAAGGTTTGATTATCCTTTATAGTATAATTACTAAAATTTGGATTTCCTTCTTCGTGATTATCACTTCCACCACTACCATGTAACACATCGTTATTATCATTGTAGAATGTTGGAATTCCGTCAGATAAAATAATCATATTTTTTTCATTTTTATTATTAGTAAATAAATTTTTACCCTTTTTTATTCCTAATTGAACATTAGTTCCTTCATTATAAGATAATTCAATATCTATACATTTTTTTACAGATTCTGGATCTGTTGATAAAGAACATGTTTTTTTAATAGTTGTGCCATAATAAATTACTCCAACTTTTATTTTACCTTGATTAGATTCGTCTAAAAGTTTAGTTACTAAATTCTTAGCGGCTTTCTTTAATGAGCTTATCTTTTTGCCTTGCATACTGCTTGATGCGTCTAATACAAGTACGATTTCTCTTTCAAGTTGTTCTTGTTCTTTAAAAGAATTACCATTAACATTTATTGTTACTTCGGCTTTTCTTCCTTCTACTATTTTAGCGGTTTTACTAGCAAAAACTTCTCCTGGTTGGGGATTTTCAACGCTAGCAAGTACAACTCCTAAATTAGAGAAACAAGTAGTAATAAAAATTGCAGTTGCCATTATAATGCGATTCAACTTTTTCATTTTCACCAAAACTCCCTCCTATATTGTCAATGTTTAATCTCTGGTAATTAAACTTGACTATTTTAGTGTTAACTATTCATGAGCATATCATTCCTAGTTGATTATATATACTAACAAATTTTTAATATTTGTCAATACTTTTAGTTAACTATTTTATTATATGAATTTAAATTTTTTTATTTCTTTTAAAATGTTTAATTGTAAACTAATATTAGTTAAATATTTCTATTTTTATAGTAAAAAAAAATGATAATGAGTAAAAAAAACACTATCATCTTTTTTATTTATAAGTTGAACTTATGTTCATTCATTATCTTTAATGGTGCGATAATCGTACCTTATATGAACTGTCCCTCGTTGACATTTTCAGTATACCACAAGTCTTTTGAAACACCTATACCAAAAATTACTATTCGTTTGATTTCCGATTAATTTCCGAATAATTTCCGATTAATTTTCCATCAGTACTTTCTATCACTACGTCAATAAAAAAAGAGCATTTCTGCTCTATAAATTGACTATCTAAGTTTTGTCAACACTAAATTTATATTAATATTATACCACGACTAAAAACACGAAAATATGCGTTTTTTTAATTTTTTTC
>SFSZ01000049.1 GCA_004563275.1 bacterium | reverse complement strand
ATTATAATACATTTAGTATTTTAATACAACTATAAGATTTATGTTGTTAAACCTTTTTTAAAATGTTACATAGAAATTTTTTAGAAATGTTACATTATATTATATAATATGCATCTGAAAGGATGTATTTTATTTTGAAAAAAGATAAACAAAAAGTTTTAGAATTATTAAAGCAAAAAAACAATGGTGAAATTAAAATTACTTATAATGAAATATCTAAACAAACTAGATATTCAAGAATGCAGCTTAATAGATTATCACAAGAAGTAGAAAAAAAGGATATTGATGAGCTGCTCGTCCATGGACTAACAGGCAAGAATTCTAATAATTCAGCTCCAGACCAAGAAATTGAATATATTAAAGAATTCAAGAATCAATATCCAGTTATTAGTATATCACAATTTATGGATATTTATCATGAGGATATTATTTGGAATAAAGAAAAACAAGACGATGTAAAAAAATATAACTTGAAAGTTAGAAGTAAATCTTTCTTCCAACAATTATATAAAAAAGAAGGATGGAAATCTCCTATTAAACATAAATGTTTTAATAACAATAAAACTATTCATTCTCTTAGGGAACCATCTCCAAGAACTGGTATGCTTATTATGACAGATGGTACTCCTCATGATTGGTTCCAAAATGGTAATCTTTCTTCTTTACATATGACTTTAGATGATGCTACTGATAAAATTTTATCTGGGTATTTCATGCCTACAGAATACCAACTAGGCTATTGCCATGCTTTTAAATTAATGTTGGAAAAAGATGGAATTCCACAAGCAATTTATTCAGATAGAACAACGATTTTATGGAACCCTAAAGATGGTGAACTAACTCAAGTTGGTAGAATGTTAGATGAATTAGGTATCGAACTTATATATGCAAATACTGCTGAAGCTAAAGGTAAAATTGAAAATAAAAATAAAGTAGTTCAAAATAGATTATTAAACGATATCATAAGATTTAAAATCAAAACTTATGATGAATTAAATAAATGGTTTAATGATTATTATATTGATTACTTAAATAAAAAATTTTCATATTTACCAAAAGAAAAAGAATCAGAATTTATACCATTAGGTAATACTGATTTAACTAAAATAATGTGTATTAAAGACAATAGAATTATTCTTAATGGTAATATGGTTTCTATCAATAACGAATATTATATTCCCATAGATAATGATGGCAATGATTTTATATTTTATAAAGGAACAATTGTTGAAGTATGGAAAGATGTATTTAACGGGAATGTTAGAATATTTAAAAATAATAAAATATACAATACTAGAAAAATTGATGGTCATAGAATTGATATAGAAAAGAAAAAGCAAAAGAGAATTGATGATCAAAAACAATTAGAAATATTAATCAGAGAACGAGATGAAAGATTAAAAGCAAGGGCGAAACGAAGTTGAGTTCATCTTGACCCTTGCTTTTTAGATTTCATCAATTACAATTTTAATTCAAACAAAGTTCAACTTTGTTTGTTATCTAATAAATAATTAAAAAATGTAACATTTCTAAAAAATCTTAACAGACTTCAAAAAAAACTTTTGCGTATGCAAGCAGGCGCAAAAGAGAATCTATTGGTGGCAACTGCTCCTGCTCCAAGCGGAAAATTCGCAGATGCAGTTGCCACTTCACGTCCAAACCACCAAGAAATAATCTTTTTATTAACTCGCCCTTTAGTTTTGTCCCTCAAAAGGTTTTTCGGGACATGAAACGTCTGACGATTTGGGAGACAAAATTATTCACTATGCCACTATCTTGTACGGGTTTGTAGCACTGCCAATCCCACTACTTGATATTTTGACTCCCGACTGAAGTGATAGAGAAGGCCGCACGCCTTCGTCGCTGTCAACATGGCCGCGGTCAAGGCTGCTGTAGCTGGCACGAACACCCCAAACGCAAGCGCTGCCGCTACAAAAGTCGCTCGGAGACAAAGCCCACCAATAATTTGAATTAGTATTACCTTTTATATAATATGTTGAATTTGATGATTTATAAGCACCTCCAGCAAATGCTATTTCATCTGCAGTAAGTAAACCTACTTTTGCATAGCCACTTAATGCTCCATTGCCATAAGTTGTGTCACTTACAGTAAACTTAGATAACTTTCCACCAGTATGATCATTTGGACATATTAAACTTGGTCCTGTTCCACCAGCACTAAATGAAGATGCTTGTACTAGTCTTTTTGTAGCACTATAATAATTTTTATTAATACCATAACCATAATTTGTGCCTAGTGTATACTTTCCAGGATTAAACGTAGCATCAGTTACCACACTCTTGTCATTACACCAGACAGTATCAGCAAGCTGACTGTCCTTAAAATTTGCTTGCTTAGAAAGTACATTTGTATACCATTTATTTAAATTCGTTAATATTGTACTTGCATTAGTATTAGCATGTGCTTCTGCATAACTACTTGCGCTTACCGCACCATACATTAGTCCTACATAAGCATTATCATTATAACTTGAATTAAATTTAGAAATATAAGTATCACCATCATATCTTGCATAAGCATAAGTATCACCAATTACATTACATGGTGTACTACTTGATGGAGTATTGTTTGTACTTGTTAATCTATTATAATTATATAAAACTAACTTTATAGCACCATTACCTGTTACTCTAACAATTCGCCAGCACATATTAGCATATTCAACAAAATTATTTTTAACGGCTCCTCTAAAATAATAAGATATCCCGTAATCATCTGC
>SFSZ01000048.1 GCA_004563275.1 bacterium | reverse complement strand
TTTCCTCCTATATTTCACTAAACCAAACAGTAGGATATCCTATGTATGGAATTTTAAATCTTACTATACCAATTATATTTTCTTTTTTTATTAAGTAATTATCTTCTTCTTCGTTTGCATCACCTTTAGTATAATAATATACTTCATCGCCAACATTAACTATTCTAATTAATCTATGGACAACAGTGTTTTTTTCAGCTTTAAATGCAATTATTTTACCTTCTTTTAACTTGTTATAATTATCGTATTTATCGTTTACTTGCTCAATAATTACAACACTACCTCTATCAAATACTGGATTCATTGAACCGCTTGCGATGGCAAGGGCATAATACTTAAAATATCCAGAAACAAAATAAATTATAATAATTGTTGATATAATAGGAATTATTAATAAAATAATTGCTGATTTCTTGTAATTTCTATCAATTTCCTTATTTTCATCAGAATATTTATTTACATTTTTTTTTACTTTAAATAAAATAATTATTGGTAGTATAAAATCGATTATAGCTTTTAAATATTCACTCGGATTAGGTACTATTGGAACTATATACTGATACAATGAAAAAATTAATAGGTAGATAACAATTGGCATGTACCCCACTTTTATATTAATGTATGTTGCGAAAACATTAAAAGTTATACTAGGTAGTAATACAAGAACGGTAAAGAGAAATACATCGTGCATGCTTGACATATTTAATATACTTAAAGCTGGTAATATATCTATCATTATAAATAATATAACTGAATATATAATTAAAAATTTATTATCCCCAGACTTAGTTAAAAATGAATTTCTTAAATGTTCTTTAAAAACTATTTTTAATATAATGGGAATTATGAAAACCGTTAATCCATATAATGTTAAATAATTATTACTTTCAGCATATCCAATTATAATTCCAAACAAATAGTATAATATTAAAAATATCATTGAATACATAAATACATCAAATGCAACTATTCTGTTTAAACGCTTATTACTTTTCTCAAATCCTAATACAAAGAAAAATATAACATCACATATAAATAGAATAAATGGTAATACATAAACATTTGATAAACTAGAATTAAAACTATTTAGTATTACTAAAAACATAATAACTGTTTCAACTAAAAATATCGTGTAATAACTTTTTATTTTTCGTCTTCTCATTTTAACTCCGTTCCTTTCCTAATTTATCAAACACTATAAAATTTTATCTCCAATTTACATAATCTAACAAATTACCGGTTTGCTCAGGATTTTTTCCGTTATTTCTTTGACCCCAAGTTGAATAATTTGTAAATGCTATTGTGGTTTCTTCTTTTTCATTAGTATTTATATAAGTATTATCATAGCTTAAATTTTCGTCATTAAAGCCATAACTATACCAATTATCATTACTACTTCCAACTACCCATATATTCCATTTTTCTGTATGAATATCATCTTTATTTAAAGATATAGCATTAGCATCATCTACTTCAAAAGAACCTAAAGAAGAAAATTTTGCAGAATAGATAGTTATTTTATCACTACATCCAGTAGCTTCATTGGAAAAATCTAAATTATAATTTTTAATATCAATATTATCTTTAATCCAATCAATCATTTTCATAAATTGGTCCTTTGCTTTAGCATTTGGTTTACTCGGATTAAGAGGCTGAGAAACGCCTATAATCATGGCCATGTAGTCAATACCTTCTCTGCCTCTATGGACAAATGACCATTCATTTGTTTTGTTTTTTTGAGTAAGAAAATTTTGGTATATAGTACCAGTTTCTGTTGCATTTAGTTCAATAAAATTGTTGCCATCTTTGACATATGCATAAGGTGTTAATATATCTTTAGCAATCGAATAAATATTTTTACCTTTTTCAAAATTTCCAATTTCTACTTTTTTATCAATAGCTGTTGTTGACCAACCAATTCCAGTGTTCGGATTACTACTATTTTCAGCATTAAAATGTGCATATGCTTTGCCCGAAATATCTATATCTTCAAACGAACCATTAACTACTTGTTCATTATCGTTTATATTAAACGAAACTTTATCTATTAAATTACCGTATGATAAATTTGATTTAATAGATAATACTGAACAAAGTGCAAATACTATTTCATTTGAAGTAGGTGTATAACTATCACTGTACTCAAACCACTTCGAATTAGAACTAGATATAATCCAAATATCCCATTCTTGTGTATGAACACTATCAGATTCATAGCTAAACAAATCATTGTCATTACCTTCAAAACTTCCAGATGAATTAAAAGTAGGCGAATATATTTTATATTTTGTTTTTTTAGTTGGAACTTTTAAATCAATCGTATTATTATCAAGTAACCATTTAATCATAGAGTTAAATTGGTCATCACTTGAGACACTTGCTTTTTTAGGTTCATTTTCTTGATAATTACCAATTATAAGTGCCATCACTTCTTGTCCACCTCTACCTCTATGGTGAAGATTCCAATTATATGTTTCGCCGGCTGTTACTGAAAAATTTTGAAATAAACTGGCTTTTTCATTAGCATTTATTTCAGCGAATTGATTTCCATCTGGAAGAGTGGAATCTACAATATTTGCTGAAGTTAAGTTAAGATGTTCATTATTATTATTATGAATTTTAGCAACTTCTATTTGATTTGATATGGAAGTAGTATTCCAAGATACAACTTTTTCTGAAGAAACATATGAATAACCTGAATTTATAGTTGGTATTTCAAAGCTGCCATTTTCAATGTTATATGAAATATATTTTATATAAACGGGATCTGTTACATTTTTAATTGTTACTAATCCATTTTCAAAAGTATAATCATTTATTCTTTTACTACCCATATAAATTCTTATATCAAATTTTTCACCAGTATA
>SFSZ01000047.1 GCA_004563275.1 bacterium | reverse complement strand
TACTAAAGAAAAGGTTGAAGCTGAGGGTAAAAAATATACTCCAGAAGAAATCAGTGCTAAAATCTTAATGAATTTAAAAGAAACAGCTGAGAGTTATTTGGGTGGAGAAGTATCAAGAGCTGTTATTACAGTTCCAGCATACTTTAATGATGCTCAAAGACAAGCTACTAAGAACGCAGGTAAAATTGCTGGTTTAGAAGTTGAAAGAATTATTAATGAACCAACAGCAGCTGCTCTTGCTTATGGTTTAGATAAACAAGAAAATGCTCATACAGTACTTGTATATGATCTTGGTGGTGGTACATTTGATGTTTCTATTTTAGAATTAGGTGATGGTGTATTTGAGGTTAAAGCTACTAGTGGTAATAATCACTTAGGTGGAGATGACTTTGATAATGCTATTATTGATTATATAGTTAAAGAATTTAAGAAAGAGAATGGTGTAGATTTATCTAAAGATAAACTTGCTATGCAAAGACTTAAAGAAGGTGCTGAAAAGGCTAAGAAAGATCTTAGTGGAGTTAAGACTACTCAAATCAGTTTACCATTCATTACTCAAGGTGAAGCTGGTCCATTACATGTTGATATGACATTAAGTAGAGCTAAATTTGAAGAATTAATTAGTGATTTAGTTGAATCAACAAGAAAACCAGTTAGAGATGCATTAAAAGAAGCTAAATTAAAGAAAGAAGATATTGATAAAGTATTACTTGTTGGTGGTTCTACAAGAATCCCTTGTGTTCAAGACTTAGTTAAAGAAGAATTAGGAAAAGAACCAAGTAAGGAAGTTAACCCAGATGAAGTAGTTGCTATGGGTGCTGCTATTCAAGGTGGTGTTTTAACTGGTGAAGTTAATGACTTAGTATTACTTGATGTAACACCATTATCACTTGGTATTGAAACATTAGGAAATGTTATGACTGTATTAATTCCAAGAAATACTACAATACCAACTACTAAGAGTCAAGTATTTAGTACTGCTGCTGATAATCAACCTGCTGTAGATATTCACATCTTACAAGGTGAAAGACCAATGGCTGCTGATAATAAGACATTAGGACACTTCCAATTAACTAATATACCACCAGCTCCAAGAGGAGTGCCTCAAATTGAAGTTTCATTTGATATTGATGCTAACGGTATAGTTAATGTTAAAGCTAAAGATTTAGGAACTAATAAAGAACAAGCTATTACAATTACTGCTTCATCTAACTTAAGTGAAGAAGAAATTGATAAAATGATGAAAGAAGCTGAAGCTAATAAAGAAGCAGATGCTAAGAGAAAAGAAGAAGCTGAAATAAGAAATGATGCTGAACAAATGGTATTTGGTGCTGAAAAAGCTCTTAAAGATTTTGGTGATAAAGTAAAAGATGATGAAAAGACTAAAATAGAAGATGCTGTTAAGAAAGTAAAAGATGCATTAGAAAAAGACGATACTGATGAAATTAAATCTTCTAGTGAAGAATTATCTAAAGTAGTTATGGAATTATCTAGTAGAGTATACCAAGAACAAGCAAAAGAATCTCAAGCACAAGCTGAGAATGCTTCTAATGAATCATCAACTGATAATGACAGTAAAGTAAAAGATGCTGAATTTGAAGAAAAATAATTTATGATTGAGGGCTCTTATTTGAGCCCTTAATTAATATTAAAATAAAACAATGATAAAATGAGGTATTATGGATAAATATAAATGGGATTTAAGAAAAATATTTAAAAATGAAAAAGAATTTTTTGATGCAATAGATAAAATAAAAGAAAATGTTAAAAATATTATTAAATACAAGGGTAAAATAAAAGAAAACTTATATTCTTTATTAGAACTTCAAAGTCAAACTGATTTATTAATTGATAAAGTTTATGTTTATGCGTATCTTTCATATTATAGTGATACAGGTAATAATAAATTTCAAGAGTATAAGAATGTAGCTGGCGATATATATGATTTTTACGCTAGTTCAACTAGTTTTATAAATCCTGAAATACAGTTGATAGACTCTAAGAAAATAGAAAAATTAATTAGTGATGATAAAAGACTTTCTAAATATGAATTTTTACTTTCAGATTTATTTAGATATAAAAAACATATATTGAGTGAAAAAGAAGAAACATTATTAAAAAGTATGTCATCAATATTTAGAGTGCCTAATGAAGCGTTTGTTGCTCTTGATAATACTGATATTGAACTTTCATCTATTAAAGATGAGAATAATAAAAATGTAAAGCTTACTTCTAGTAACTATTCTAGATATATAACATCTAGTGATGAAAGAGTAAGAAAAGATGCGTTTGAATCTATGACTAATTTTTATAAGAAACATATTAATACTATTAAAGAGTTATATGTAGGCTCTGTTAAAAAAGATTGCTTAACAAGTAAGATTAGAAATTATAATTCTGCTCTTGAAGCTGGTTTGTTTGAAGATAATATACCAGTAAGTTTATATGAAACGCTAATTAAGGTTACTGATAAAAATATAAGTTCATTACAAGAATATTATAATATAAAATCAAGTGTTTTAAAAAGAAAATTACATATGTATGATACATATTATAATATAGCTACTTGTGATGAGAAAAATATTCCTTATGATGAAGGGGTAAAATTAGTAACTAATGCACTTAGTGTACTTGGAAGCGATTACATTGAAAACTTTACTAGACTTATAAATAGTAATTCTGTAGATGTTTATCCTTGTGATAATAAAAAGAGTGGTGCTTATGAATGGGGTTGTTATGACAGTGATCCATATGTATCATTAAATTATGAAAATAATATAGATTCAGTAAGTACTCTTGCTCATGAAATGGGACATGCAATGCATACTTATTATTCTAATAAAACTCAAGAATATGTGTATGCTTCTTATCCAATATTT